>NZ_JACNAC010000014.1:0-116964 GCF_017349775.1 Pseudomonas sp. GW460-12-10-14-TSB1 | reverse complement strand
AATCTGCGGACATAAAAAAAGGCCACCCGAAGGCAGCCTTTAAAAACTAAAGGAAAGAGAGTGTTACTTACACGGCCGCAACTGGACGCATGTAAGAGATCGGTGCAGTGCTGGCATCTTCGAAGGTCACGACTTCCCAAGCGTCTTTCTGCTCAATGAGCTTGCGCAGAAGCTGGTTGTTCAGTGCATGACCCGACTTGAAGCCTTTGAACTCACCTATCAGGCTGTTGCCCAGCAGGTAGAGGTCACCAATTGCGTCGAGGATCTTGTGCTTCACGAACTCGTCTTCATAGCGAAGGCCGTCTTCGTTCAGTACACCATCCGCGTCGACCACAATGGCGTTTTCCACGCTGCCGCCGAGTGCGAGGTTGTGCTTGCGCAGGTACTCGATATCACTCATGAAACCAAAGGTACGGGCGCGGCTGACTTCCTTCACGAACGACGTGCTGGAAAAGTCCACGCTTGCACTCTGGGTGCGGTCACGGAAAACCGGGTGATCGAAATCGATCTCAAAGCTCACTTTAAAACCGTCGAAAGGCACGAAAGTGGCGCGCTTGTCGCCGTCTTCCACCGTCACCTCACGAAGGATACGGATGAACTTCTTGGCTGCGTCCTGTTCTTCCAGGCCGGCAGATTGAATCAGGAATACGAAGGGTCCAGCGCTGCCATCCATGATCGGGACTTCGGACGCGGAGAGCTCGACGTAGGCGTTATCGATGCCCAGGCCAGCCATGGCCGAGAGCAAGTGCTCCACCGTGTCCACTTTGGTGTCACCGTTGACCAGTGTGGTCGACATAGTGGTTTCACCAACGTTTTCCGCGCGAGCAGGAATCTGCACCACAGGGTCCAGGTCGGCACGACAAAACACAATGCCGGTGTCGACAGGCGCAGGCTTGAGGGTCAGGTAAACCTTCTCCCCAGAGTGCAGGCCTACACCTGTGGCACGGATAATATTCTTCAGGGTGCGTTGTTTAATCATGGCTTGGGCCGCTTCAGCGCAAATTGCGAACTGGTATCAACAAAGGCTGGCGATAATAGCAGACCAGACCTTTGCTGAACACCAATCACCCTAATACCCCTGATACATTCCATCAATCGGCCTGGCGACGCAGGAAAGCCGGGATGTCCAGATAGTCCAGATCATCTTGCGGATTCAGCTTCGCCGCAGTCGCAGCACTGGCCTGGGCCTGGTTGCGCATGACGGTCGGACGGTCCAGATCACGGTAGTTGACCGACGGCAGTTCCTGACGGGCAGGTGCTGGCGCCTGTGCAGCGGCCATGGAGGTTTGCACGGTATTGTCGATGACCTTCACAGGCTTCTCGATTTTCGCGCCCAGACCCGTGGCAACCACGGTCACGTGCAGCTCGTCGCGCATGTCCGGATCGATAACGGTACCGACCTTGACCATGGCGTGCTCGGAAGCGAAGGCTTCGATGATGCTACCCACGTCGGAGTACTCACCCAGGGACAGGTCTGGACCTGCGGTGATGTTCACCAGGATGCCGCGCGCGCCTTGCAGGTTCACGTCTTCCAGCAGCGGGTTGCGGATCGCCGCTTCGGTCGCTTCACGTGCACGGTTAGGACCGCTGGCGCAGCCAGTGCCCATCATCGCCATGCCCATTTCGCTCATCACGGTGCGTACGTCGGCGAAGTCGACGTTGATCATGCCTGGACGCTTGATGATGTCGGAGATACCGCGAACGGCACCGGCCAGAACGTCGTCGGCCTTGGCGAAAGCCGACAGCAGGCTAGCGTCCTTGCCGAGAATGGTCAGCAGCTTTTCGTTGGGAATGGTGATCAACGAATCGACGCTTTCGCTCAGCGCGCGGATGCCTTCATCGGCGATCTGCATACGCTTGCGGCCTTCGAACGGGAACGGACGAGTCACTACCGCAACGGTAAGGATGCCCATTTCCTTGGCCACTTCGGCGATGATCGGCGCAGCACCGGTACCGGTACCACCGCCCATGCCGGTAGTGATGAACACCATGTTGGTGCCCGCCAGCACTTCAGCGATACGCTCGCGGTCTTCCAGAGCGGCTTGACGGCCGACTTCAGGATTGGCACCCGCACCCAGGCCCTTGGTCACGCCGGTACCCAGTTGCAGGATGGTCCGCGCGCCGATGTTTTTCAGCGCTTGAGCATCAGTGTTGGCGCAGATGAATTCGACGCCTTCGATGTTGCTCTTGACCATGTGATTGACGGCGTTGCCGCCGCCACCGCCGACACCGATAACCTTGATTACCGGACTTGCGGGGACGTTGTCTACGAGTTCGAACATTTTCCCTCTCCTTTCATTTCTCTAGTTTTTTCGCCTACTGCTTACAACGGTGTTGCGGTAAATCTTTAGAAGTTGCCCTGCACCCAGCTCTTGATGCGATCGAGCAAGGCGGCCTTGGGTTCGTCGCTGCTGTAGCTGTCCCGGCTGCCGATGCCGGAGAACGAGATACCGTCGGACTGCTTCTGCAGCCCGTACAACAGCAAGCCCACGCCGGTGGAATAGATCGGGTTGCGCACCACGTCGGACAGGCCCTTGACGGTGTGCGGCACACCCAGGCGGACCGGCATGTGGAAAATTTCTTCGGCCAGTTCGACCGCGCCTTCCATTTTCGAAGTACCGCCGGTCAGCACGATGCCGGCCGGGATCAGGTCTTCGTAGCCGCTGCGACGCAGTTCGGCCTGGATCAGGGTGAACAGCTCGTCGTAACGCGGCTCGACCACTTCGGCCAGGGCCTGGCGGGACAGCTCGCGCGGTGGACGGTCGCCGACGCTTGGCACCTTGATGGTTTCACCGGCACCGGCCAGCTTGGCCAGGGCGCAGGCGTAACGGATTTTGATTTCTTCGGCGTACTGGGTCGGCGTACGCAGCGCCATGGCGATGTCGTTAGTCACCTGGTCGCCGGCAATCGGGATCACCGCGGTATGGCGGATCGCACCTTCGGTGAAGATCGCGATGTCGGTGGTACCACCACCGATATCCACCAGGCACACGCCCAGCTCTTTCTCGTCGTCGGTCAGCACCGAATACGCCGAGGCCAGCTGTTCGAGAATGATGTCGTCGATTTCCAGGCCGCAGCGACGCACGCACTTTTCGATGTTCTGGGCGGCATTCACCGCGCAGGTCACCACGTGCACCTTGGCTTCCAGACGCACGCCGGACATGCCCAGAGGCTCGCGCACGCCTTCCTGGTTATCGATCACGTAATCCTGCGGCAGGGTGTGCAGCACCCGCTGGTCGGCCGGAATCGCCACGGCCTGCGCCGCGTCGAGTACCCGCTCCAGGTCCGCCGAGCTCACTTCGCGATCACGAATCGCCACGATGCCGTGGGAGTTCAGGCTGCGAATGTGATTGCCCGCCACGCCGACGAACGCCGAGTGGATACGGCAACCGGCCATCAGTTGCGCTTCTTCTACCGCGCGCTGGATCGATTGAACGGTGGACTCGATATTCACCACCACGCCCTTCTTCAGGCCGCGCGATGGATGGGTGCCGATACCGACGATTTCCAGCGTGCCATCGGCCGCGACCTCGCCTACCAGCGCCACCACCTTGGAGGTGCCGATATCCAGACCGACGATCATTTTGCCGCTTTGCACGTTTGCCATGGTCCTGCCTCTTCTTAATTCTTCGCGACGGCGGGTTGGGCCGTCGTGGGCGCTACAGGTTCCCGCCAGCCGACGGCCAGGCCGTTGGCATAACGCAGATCGATGCGCGCGATGTTCGTAATCTGTTCTTTCAGCGTTTTTTCATAAATGGCAATGAAGCGGCGCATCTTCTCCACCAGGTGATCGCGTCCAAGCAACAACTCGATGCCAGGACCGGCGCTGCCGGCCCCCGTGGTCAGGAACCAGCTGCCGCGCTCGCGCAACTCCAGACGGGCGATGGAGAAACCCATCGGGCGAAGCATCTGGCTCAACACCTGGTACTGCTGCATCACCTGCTGCTGGGCCCGCTGCGGGCCGAACAACTGTGGCAAGTGCTCATAGTTCGCCAGCTCACGCGGGGTGAAAGCCTGGCCCTGGTTGTTCAACAGCGCCTCGTCGCCCCAACGGGCCACCGGCAGTTGTTCTTCCAGGCGAATCACCACCTGGTCCGGCCACACACGCCGTACCTCGGCATGCGCGATCCACGGCATCTGTTCCAGCTCGGTGCGCATGCTCGCCAGGTCGATGGTAAAGAAGCTCGACGCGACGTAAGGCGCGATCCGCTGCTGCACCGCCTGCTGGCTGATGTAACTCAGGTCGCCCTGCACCGCGACCTTGGTGATCGGCCGGTCGGCATAGGGCAGCAGGCGTTGCGCGCCCTCGTAAGTCCCAAAGCCCAGAGCGACCAGCAGCACCGGCCACATCAAGCTTTTCAGCACGCCAAAGTTGGCTTTCGGCAGGCGCGCCGACATCGGCTCCTTGGCCACCATCCGGCTGGCACCACGCGGCACCGGCTTGCGGCCGGGAGCGGGTTGCTGATGACGTAGCTGGGCGCCTTGCATGGCCTTAACCTCGCGGCTCTGCGTTACTGACGACACTCTCCGCCAGGATGGCCAGAACCAGCTGCTGGAAATCCAGACCGGCGGCGCGGGCCGCCATCGGAACCAGGCTGTGATCGGTCATGCCGGGAGCGGTGTTCACTTCCAGGAACCAGAACTGGCCATCGGCGTCCTGCATCACGTCGGCACGCGCCCAACCGGCGATACCAAGCGCCCCGCAGGCTTTCGCCGTCAGGTCCATGAGCTCCTGCTCTTTGTCACTGTCGAGGCCGCACGGGATCCGGTACTGGGTATCGGAAGCCAGGTACTTGGCGTCGTAGTCGTAAAACGTGTGAGGCGTGCCCAGGGCGATCGGTGGCAACACCTGGCCGCGCAGCGTGGCAATGGTGAACTCCGGACCTTGAATCCATTGTTCGACCAGAACTTGCGAGTCGTAGGTGCTGGCCGCTTTCCATGCGTCGATCAGTTCGGACGCGGATGTCACTTTGGCCATACCAATACTGGAACCTTCATGCGCCGGTTTGACGATCAAAGGCATGCCCAGTTCCGTAGCCGCGCAAATACAATCGGCCTCGGAGCCAAGTACGGCGTGGCGTGGCGTCGGAATACCGAGGCTGTGCCAGACCTGCTTGGTACGCAGTTTGTCCATCGCCAGCGCCGAGGCCAGGATGCCACTGCCGGTGTAGGGAATGCCCAGGCATTCCAGCAGGCCCTGCATGCTGCCGTCTTCGCCGCCACGGCCGTGGAGAATGATGAAGGCGCGGTCGATCTTCTCGTTCAGCAGGCGCTGCAGGAAGTCGTCACCGACGTCGATGCCGAAGGCATCCACACCGGCGCTCAGCAAGGCTTCGAGCACGGCGTTGCCGGACTTCAGCGAGACTTCGCGCTCGGCGCTCTTGCCGCCGAACAGCACGGCGACGCGACCGAAATCCTTCGGCGCGAGGGTCGAAAACAGAGAGGCGTAGGCGGCGGTCATTTCAACTTCCCCTGACCGGCAGGCACGGCACCCGCGAACAACGGACTGTTCAGCAGTTTCGGCGCAAGGCCGCCAATATCACCGGCGCCCTGGCACAGCAGGATGTCGCCGGCGCGCAGCAGCGGCTTGACCAGCGGCGCGAGGTCGACCCCACGCTCGATGTAGATCGGATCCAGCTGACCGCGCTGACGGATGCTGTGGCACAGCTGACGGCTGTCCGCCCCTGGGATCGGCTCTTCGCCCGCTGGATAGACTTCCATCAACAGCAGGACGTTGGCGTCCGCCAGCACCTGGACGAAATCGTCGTACAGGTCTCGGGTGCGGCTGAAACGGTGCGGCTGGTAGACCATCACCAGGCGGCGCTCAGGCCAGCCACCGCGCACGGCCTTGATCACCGCCGCGACTTCGGTCGGGTGGTGGCCGTAGTCGTCCACCAGCATCACGTTGCCGCCTTCCACCGGCAGCTCGCCGTAGACCTGGAAGCGTCGCCCCACGCCCTGGAAGCCCGACAGGCCCTGGACGATGGCTTCATCGCTGATGCCTTCGTCGGTGGCGATACAGATGGTCGCCAGCGCGTTCAGCACGTTGTGGTTGCCCGGCATGTTCACCGAGACATCCAGAGGCTCGCGATCGGGACGCAGCACGGTGAAGAAGGTCTGCATGCCCTGCTGACGGACATTGATCGCCCGCACGTCAGCGCCTTCGTTGAAACCGTAGGTAACGGTCGGACGCTTGACCTGCGGCAGGATCTCGCGCACCACCGGGTCGTCCAGGCACAGCACGGCCAGGCCATAGAACGGCAGGTTGTGCAGGAACTCGACGAAGGTTTTCTTCAGTTTGTTGAAGTCACCGTCGTAGGTCGCCATGTGGTCGGCGTCGATGTTGGTCACTACCGCTACCAGCGGCTGCAGGTGCAGGAAGCTGGCGTCGCTTTCATCGGCTTCGGCGATCAGGTAGCGGCTGGTGCCCAGTTGTGCATTGGTCCCAGCTGCATTCAGCCGGCCACCGATGACGAAGGTCGGGTCCAGGCCGCCGGCGGCGAATACCGAAGCCAGCAGGCTGGTGGTGGTGGTCTTGCCGTGAGTACCGGCAACGGCGACGCCGTGGCGGTAGCGCATCAGCTCGGCCAGCATTTCCGCGCGCGGCACTACAGGGATACGGCGTTCCAGGGCGGTGGCCACTTCCGGGTTGGAAGTGTTCACGGCACTGGACACCACCAGTACATCGGCGTTGGCGGCGTTCTCGGCGCGGTGACCGATAAAGATCTGCGCACCGAAGGACTCGAGGCGCTCGGTAACCAGCGAAGCCTTGAGGTCGGAGCCGGAGACCTGGTAGCCCAGGTTCAGCAGCACTTCGGCGATCCCGCACATGCCCACGCCGCCGATCCCGACGAAGTGGATGCGACGGATGCGGCGCATTTCCGGTTGTGGCATGGCTTTCTGATTCTCAACCATGGGCCACCTCCAGGCAGATATCGACCACGCTACGGGTGGCATCGGGTTTGGCCAGGCGACGAGCTGCGTCGGCCATGCTGTTGAGTCGTTCCGGTTGCATCAAAACCTCTGTCAGGCGAGCGGCAAGGTCCGCTGCGCCAGTCGTTCTTTGCGGCATCAGGAAGGCGGCGCCTTCACGAGCCAAATAATCGGCATTGCGGGTCTGGTGATCGTCGATGGCGTGAGGCAAAGGCACGAGCATCGAAGGCAGACCGGCGGCAGCCAGTTCACTGACGGTCAACGCGCCTGCGCGACAGACCACCAGGTCAGCCCAGCCGTAGGCTTGGGCCATGTCTTTGATGAACGGCTGCACCTGCGCCTCGACGCCAGCGGCGCGATAGCGCTCTGCAGTCACTTCATCGTGGTTTTTGCCGGCCTGATGAAACACTTCCGGACGCAGCTCGGGGGAGACCAGCGCCAGGGCTTCAGGCAGCAACTTGTTCAACGGCTCTGCTCCCAGGCTTCCGCCCAGGATCAGCAAACGCGCCTTGCGTCCGGCCAAAGCCTCGCGCGGTGTATCGAGGAACAGCTCGGTGCGCACCGGGTTGCCGGTGGTACGCCGGCTGCTGGAGGCACCAAAGGTGTCCGGGAAAGCTTCGCAGACTCGGGCCGACAACGGCACCAGCAGCCGATTGGCGGTACCGGCGACCGCGTTCTGTTCATGAACGATCACCGGCACGCCGGACAGTTTTGCCGCGACGCCGCCAGGGCCGGTCACATAACCGCCAAAGCCCAGTACACAGACCGGCTTGAGCTGACGAATGATCCGGCGCGCCTGCAGCACTGCCTTGAGCAGTACGAATGGCGCCTTGAGCAGCGACAGCTTGCTCTTACCCCGCAGGCCGCTGACGTTGATCAGGTGCAGTTGCAGGCCGGCGTTCGGCACCAGCTCGTTTTCGATACCGCGCGGGGTACCGAGCCAGTGCACGGTATAACCGCGCGCCTGGAACTCACGGGCACAGGCCAGCGCCGGGAACACGTGACCGCCGGTGCCACCGGCCATGATCAGCACATTAGCGCCCATGGCTTGGCTCCTCGGCGAAGTCACTCTCGCTGAACTCCATCTCTTCGCTGCCCAGGTGGGTCCGACTCTCCCACTCGATGCGCAGCAACAGGCCCAGACAGGCGCAGCAGATCACCAACGAACTGCCGCCATAACTGAGGAACGGCAAGGTCAGGCCTTTGGTCGGCAGCAGGCCGACGTTCACCCCGATGTTGATCAGGAACTGGCCGATCCACAGGAACGACAGGCCATAAGCGACATAGGCGGCAAAGAACTGCTTGGCTTTCTCGGCCCACAGGCCGATGTACATGCCACGGATACAGACGAAGACGAACAGCGCCACCGTGCACAGGGAGCCCACGGCGCCCAGCTCTTCGGCCAATACCGAGAACACGAAGTCAGTGTGGGCTTCCGGCAGGTAGAACTGCTTCTGCACACTGTTGCCCAGGCCAACGCCCAGCCATTCGCCACGGCCGAAAGCGATCAAGGCCTGGGACAACTGGTAGCCAGCGCCGAACTGGTCGGCCCAGGGGTCGGCAAAGTTGGTCAGACGCGCCATTCGATAGGGCTGCATCTGAATCAGCAGGACCACCGCCGCGACCGCCAGCACCACCATCAAGGAAAAACGGAACAGCCCGACCCCGCCAAGGAACAGCATCGCCGCCGCGGCCCCCATCATCACCACGGTGGCACCGAAGTCCGGCTCCATCAGCAGCAGGCCAGCCATCGGCAACAGCACGATGAACGGCTTGAAGAAGCCCATCCAGCTTTCGCGCACTTCTTTCTGGCGACGTACCAGGTAACCGGCGAGGTAGATCACCACGAATACCTTGGCGATCTCGGAAGGCTGGACGTTGAAGAAACTGAAGCCGATCCAGCGCATCGAACCGTTCACTTCACGGCCGATCCCCGGAATGATCACCATCACCAGCAAACCAAAGGCACCGAGCAGCATCATCCAGCCCAGGCGTTGCCAGGTGGCGATCGGAATCATCATGGTGACAATGCAGGCCCCCAGGCCCAGCACCACGTAGATCAGGTGGCGAATCATGTAGTACAGGGCGCTGCCCGACTGCACCGCCGCCACTTCGGTGGAGGCCGAGGCAATCATGATCAGGCCGAGGCCAAGCAGCGTCAGGCAGCCGGCGAGCATCGGGAAGTCGAGGTCGACGCCGCGCCCGGTGATGATCGGCGATGGATAAGGCTTGATGATGTCTCTCAGGTTCATGCCAGATCCTCCACAGCGCGGACGAACTGGTGACCACGGTCTTCGTAATTCTTGAACATGTCGAAGCTGGCGCAGGCTGGCGACAGCAACACCACGTCACCGGCCAGGGCGGCGGCACGGCATTGCGCCGCGGCTTCGCCCAGGGAGCCGACACGAATCAGCGGCACGGCATCGCCGATGGCCTCGCCGATCTTGTCGGAATCGCGGCCCATCAGGATCACGGCGCGGCAGTTGGCCGCCACCGGATCGCGCAGGTCCTTGAACTCGGCACCCTTGCCGTCGCCACCGGCGATCAGCACGATCTTGCCGTCGATGTCCGCGCCCAGGCCTTCGATGGCCGCCAGTGCGGCGCCAACGTTGGTGGCCTTGGAATCGTTGTAATAACCCACACCATCCAGGTCGCGAACCCACTGGCAGCGGTGCTCGAGGCCAGCGAAGCTGCGCAGGGCCGAGAGCATGGCGTCGAACGGCAGGCCGACCGCATGCCCCAGGGCCAGCGCCGCGAGGGCGTTGGACTGGTTATGGGCGCCGCGGATCTTCAGCTCGCGCACCGGCATCAGGTTCTGGAATTCGAAGGCCAGGTATTTCTCACCATTCTCTTCACGCAGGCCGAACGCCTTGAAGTCGGGTTTGCTCAGGCCGAAGGTCCAGCACGGCAGGCCTTCGCCGATCAATGGCCGGGTCAGGGCATCCTGGCGGTTGAACACCACTTGCCGGGCGCCACGGAAGATCCGGTGCTTGGCCAGGTGGTACGCCGGCAGGCCGCTGTAGCGGTCCATGTGGTCTTCGCTGATGTTCAGCACGGTGGCCACTTCGGCGCCCAGCTGGTCGGTGGTTTCCAGCTGGAAGCTGGACAGTTCCATGACGTACAGCTCGACGTCGTCGCTGAGCAGGTCCAGGGCCGGGGTTCCCAGGTTGCCGCCCACGGCGACCCGCTTGCCCGCCGCCGCGGCCATTTCCCCCACCAGGGTGGTCACGGTGCTTTTCGCGTTGGAACCGCTGATGGCGACGATCGGCGCCTTCGCGTTACGCGCGAACAGCTCGATATCGCCGGAGAGTTTCACCCCACGGGCAGCGGCGGCTTGCAGGGCCGGGGTCGCCAGGGCCAGGCCAGGGCTCACGTAGAGCTCGTCGGCACGGCACAGGAAGTCGACGTCCAGCTCGCCACAACGCACTTCCACATGCGGATAGTCACGGCGCAGCGTGGCCAGTTCCGGTGGATTTTCCCGCGTATCGGCGACGGCAAACGACACGCCCCGGTTCGCCAGGAAGCGAACCAGGGACATGCCGCTCTTGCCGAGGCCGACAACGATGCGGAAGTGGTCAGAAGCGATCAGAGACACTCGTTCTACCTCAGCTTCAGGGTGGCAAGGCCGATCAGCACGAGAATCACGGTGATGATCCAGAAACGGACGATCACACGCGGCTCGGGCCAGCCCTTGAGTTCAAAGTGGTGGTGAATCGGCGCCATGCGGAATACACGACGACCGGTCAACTTGAAGGAGGCAACCTGAATGACCACCGACAGGGTTTCCATCACGAACACGCCGCCCATGATGAACAGGACGATTTCCTGGCGAACGATCACCGCGATGGTGCCCAGGGCCGCGCCCAGCGCCAGCGCGCCGACGTCGCCCATGAAGACTTGTGCCGGATAGGTGTTGAACCACAAGAAACCCAGCCCGGCGCCGATCAGCGCGCCGCAGAACACGATCAGCTCACCCGCGCCCGGAACGTAAGGAATCAGCAGGTATTCGGCGAACTTCACGTTACCCGACAGGTAGCAGAAGATGCCCAGGGCGCCGCCCACCATCACGGTCGGCATGATCGCCAGGCCGTCGAGGCCGTCGGTCAGGTTGACCGCGTTGCTGGAGCCGACGATCACGAAATAGGTCAGGACCACGAAACCGATGCCCAGCGGAATGCTGACATCCTTGAGCATAGGGATCAGCAAGGTGGTTTCGACCGGGGTTTGCGCGGTGACATACAGGAAGATCGCCGCGCCCAGGCCAAATACCGACTGCCAGAAGTACTTCCAGCGGCTAGGCAGGCCACGGGAGTTCTTCTCGATCACCTTGCGATAGTCATCGACCCAGCCGATGGCCCCGAACAGCAGGGTGACCAGCAACACCACCCACACATAACGGTTGCTCAGGTCGGCCCACAGCAGGGTGCTGATACCGATTGCCGAAAGGATCAGCGCGCCGCCCATGGTCGGGGTGCCCGACTTGGAGAGGTGCGATTGCGGGCCGTCGTTACGCACGGCCTGGCCGATCTGGCGGGTCTGCAAAGTGCGGATCATCCACGGCCCCAGCCACAAGGACAGCACCAGCGCAGTCAGTACCCCGAGAATCCCGCGCAGGGTCAGGTACTGAAAGACCGCGAAGCCTTTGTAGAACTGTTGCAGGTACTCCGCTAGCAGCAGCAGCATCAATGTTTCTCCGTGCTGGAACCACACAAAGCCGCGACGATGTTTTCCATCACCGCGCTGCGCGATCCCTTGATCAAAATAGTGGTGTTTGTATCTTGCTCGGCGCCCAGGGCTGCGATCAGCTCGGCCTGGCTGGCGAAGTGTCGGGCGTGCTCACCGAAGGCGGCGACCGCATGGGCCATCATCGGGCCCACGGCGTAGAGCGCCGACACCTTGCCGGCGGCATAAGCACCCACTTCGCGGTGCCCCTGCTCCGCCCAATCGCCCAACTCGCCGATATCTCCGAGCACCAGGACGGTGCGGCCGGAAAAGCCGGCAAGTATATCAACGGCCGCGCACATTGACGTGGGGTTCGCGTTGTAGGTGTCGTCGATTACCCGCATGCCGTTTTTCGCCAACTGGGCGACGGTACGGCCCTTGACCGGCTGCACCGCGTTGAGCCCTGTGGCGATGCCGAACAGCGACACGCCCAGGGCATGAGCGGCAGCGGCAGCGGCCAGGGCATTGGCCACGTTATGGGTGCCCAGCAGGTTCAATTGGATCCGCTCGGAGCCGTTGCCAGCGTGCAGGGTGAAGTTCGGGCAACCACGGGCATCGCGCTGGATATCCGAGGCGTAAAAGTCGGCGGCATTGTTGGTCAGGGCAAAACTCAGCACCTGACGGCCAGCGGCGCGGGCTTTCCAGATCGGGAAGGCCTTGTCGTCGAGATTGAGCACGGCGATACCGGAAGCATCCAGCCCTTCAAGGATCTCGCCCTTGGCCTCGACGATTTTTTCCGGCCCGCCAAACTCGCCAACATGGGCGGTACCGGCGTTGTTGATGATGGTGACCTGCGGCTTGGTCATCGCCACGGTGTAGGCAATTTCGCCAATGCGCGAAGCCCCCAGCTCGATCACGGCCGCGGTGTGCTCCGGGGCCAGCTCCAGCAAGGTCAAGGGTGCGCCCAGGTCGTTGTTCAGATTACCGCGCGTGGCGAGCACCGGCCCACACGTACGCAGGATGCTGGCCAGCATTTCCTTGACCGTGGTCTTGCCGCTGGAGCCGGTGATCGCCGCAACAGGTTTGGTGAAAGCGGCGCGATTCAAGGCTCCCAGTTGGCCGAGCGCCTGCCGGGTATCGCTGACCAGCAATTGCGGCAGCGTGCTGTCTGGCACTTCGCGTTCGACCAGGGCTCCGACGGCGCCTTTAGAGGCGACTTCATTCAGGTAGTCATGCCCGTCGAAACGCGGGCCGGCCAGGGCAATAAAGAGTTGGCCCGGCTTGATCGCCCGGCTGTCGATGCTCACGCCATCGAAGCTGCAATCGCCAGCCAGCAGGCGCCCCGCCAGCGGTCCGCTCAGCTCACTGAGTTTCAGGGCCTTAAGCATGGGCCACCTCCCACGCGGTCAGCGCCCGATCGGCTTCTACCAGGTCGGAGAAGTCGAGACGTACGCCGTTGATTTCTTGATAGTCCTCATGGCCTTTACCGGCCAGGACAATGACGTCATCCGCCGAAGCACCGGCGACCAGTTGGGCGATGGCCAGGCCACGACCGGAAACGAATTCGACCTTGTCCACTGCGCTGAAACCGGCACGAATGTCGTCGAAAATCTGCGCCGGATCTTCCGTACGCGGGTTGTCGTCGGTAACCAGCACACCGTCGGCCAGGCGCTCGACCACTTCCGCCATCAGCGGACGCTTGCCGCGATCGCGATCGCCGCCGCAGCCGAACAGGCACAGCAAACGGCCCTTGGCGTGGGGACGCAGGGCCAGCAATACTTTTTCCAGGGCATCCGGGGTGTGAGCGTAATCGACCACCACCAGCGGTTGCGAACCGCCGCCCAGGCGCTGCATGCGACCGGCCGGACCTTCCAGTTTCGGCAGCACGTGGAGGATTTCGTCGAGGGCGTAATCCAGGCCGAGCAAGGCGCCGACAGCGGCCAGCACGTTGCTCAGGTTGAAACGGCCGAGCAAGGTGCTGCGCAGATGATGTTCGCCCTGCGGAGTCACCAGGGTCGCACGCACGCCTTCGTCGTCGAATTGCGCTTCGCGGCAGTACAGATAGGCCCGCGGATCCTCGAGGCTGTAGGTAATCAGCCGCGAATCCTGTTCGTCACTGGCCAACAGCCGACCGAACTCATCGTCGAGGTTGATGACTCGGCAACCCAGGTCGGTCCAGCCGAACAGCTTGGCCTTGGTGGAGCCGTAGGCTTCCATGGTGCCGTGATAATCCAGATGGTCACGCGACAGGTTGGTCAGCACCGCCACATCGAAGGCCAGAGCACTGACCCGCCCCTGGTCGAGACCATGGGACGACACTTCCATCGCCACGGCCTTGGCACCGGCCTTTTTCAGGTCGGCCAGGGTGGCCTGCACGGCAATCGGGTTCGGCGTGGTGTGCATCCCGCTTTGCAGCGCGCCATAAAAACCGCTGCCGAGGGTGCCGACAATGCCGCAATGCTGGCCCAGCAGGTCGAGCGCTTGCGCCACCAACTGGGTCACGCTGGTCTTGCCGTTGGTACCGGTCACACCAATCAGGTTGAGGTTGCGACTCGGATCGCCGTAAAAACGCCCGGCGATATCCGACAACTGCGCCGCCAGGCCTTTGACCGGAATCAGCGGCACGTCGGTAATCGGCAGGACGGTCGCGCCTTCGACTTCATAAGCCACGGCAGCCGCACCGCGCTGCAAGGCATCGGCGATGTGCGCACGGCCATCGAACTTGCCGCCAGGCACCGCGAGAAACAAATCGCCGGCGCGCACATTGCGGCTGTCCAGGGTCAGTTCGCGAATCAGCAGATCACGACCAGCGTGGGCGAAAATCTTGTTCAGGCTAAGAGACATCAGCCGCGCCCTCCTTTAGCTGGTGCCGCATTGGCTTGTTGGGTAGGTGGCAGGTTGTCCGGCGAGATATTCATCAAACGCAGGGTGCCGGACATCACTTTGCTGAACACCGGCGCCGATACCAGGCCACCGAAGTAGCCGGCCTTGCTCGGCTCGTCGATCACCACGACTATGGCGTAGCGCGGATCGCTCATCGGGCCGAAACCAGCGAACAGCGAACGGTAGGAGTTCTCGGCATAACCCTTGGTGCCGACCGAAGTCTTGCGTGCGGTACCACTCTTGCCGGCCACGTGATAAGCCGGCACCTGGGCACGGAACACGCCGCGCGGAGCCTCGATCACCTGCTGCAACATGCCTTGCATGGTCTTGGCGACCTTTTCCGGAATCACCTGGGTGGTTTCCGGGGTCCTGTCGGTTTTGATCAGAGTCAGTGGAGCGATGCGACCGTTGTTGGCCAGTGCCGAGAAGGCGTGAACCAACTGGATCGCCGTCACCGAGATGCCGTAGCCGTACGACAGTGTGGCCGTCTCGGCCTTGCGCCATTCACGGTAATTCGGCAGGTTGCCGACACGTTCGCCCGGGAAGCCGAGGCCGGTGTCCTGGCCGAGGCCGATTTTCTGGGCCAGACGGAAGATGGCTTCGCCGCCGATGTCGAAGGCGATCTTGCTCATGCCGACGTTACTGGAATTGATCAGAATCCCGGTCAGGTCGAGCACCGCGCCTTCGCTCTTGGATACGTCGCGAATGGTGTATTTGCCGATCTGCAGCGTGCCCGGATACACCTCGACGGTGTCACTCGGTTTCCAGCGGCCGGTTTCCAGCGCCGCGCTCATGGAGATGGCTTTCATGGTCGAACCCGGTTCGAACACGTCGATCATGGCGCGGTTGCGCATCATCGCCGGTTGCAGGTTGCGACGGTTGTTCGGGTTGTAGGTCGGCTGGTTGACCATGGCCAGGATCTCGCCGGTCTTCACATCCATGATGACCAGGCTGCCGGCTTTGGCGCCGTTCTCGACGATGGCATTGCGCAGTTCGCGGTTGGCCAGGTATTGCAGGCGCAGGTCAATCGACAACGCCAAGGGCTTGCCGGCCTTGGCGTTTTTGGTGACCTGGACATCTTTGATCAGTCTGCCGCGCCGATCCTTGATGACCTGACGCTTGCCCGGCACCCCGGCCAGCCACTCGTCATAGGCCAGTTCAACCCCCTCGCGACCGCGGTCGTCGATGTCGGTAAAGCCGACCATGTGTGCGGTCACTTCGCCGGCAGGGTAGAAACGCCGGAACTCTTCGATGCCATAAACCCCCGGCACCTTGAGATCGAGAACCTGCTGGCCCTGCTCAGGCGTCAGGCCGCGCACCAGGTAGATGAACTCTTTATTGGCTTGAGCTTCAAGGCGCTCGGCCAGTGCTTTTGGGTCTTGCCCCAAGGCAGCAGCCAATGCTGGCCACTTGTCCTTGGCCAGTTGCATTTCCTTGGCGTTGGCCCACAGGGTGGTCACCGGCGTACTGACGGCCAGCGGCTCGCCGTTACGGTCGGTGATCAGGCCACGGTGAGCCGGGATCGGAATATGCCGAACGCTGCGTGCATCGCCCTGCCCCTTGAGGAAGTCGCGATCGACCACCTGCAGATCAATGATGCGCCAGGCGATCGCCGCCACCATGATGCCGAGCAAACTCAGCACCAAGCGGAACCGCCAGGGAAAGAGTGCGCCTTCAAGCTTCATCATGGCGCCACCATCTGGACTTCTGCCGCGCCAGGAATACGCATTTTCAGTTGTTCGGTGGCCAGCACTTCGATCCGGCTATGGGCGGTCCAGGTGCTTTGTTCGAGAATCAGCCGCCCCCACTCCGCCTGCGCCTTGTCGCGTACACTCAACTCGCCGTACAGCGTGTTGAGCAGCTGACGATTCCAGTGGGCGCTGTAGGACACCGCAATCGCGGACACAAGAACGCCGATGAACAGCAGAAGCATGAAAAAGCTTCCGCCTGGAAGTGGCTTGGCGAAGAGCTTGCTCACCGCAGCTTCTCCGCAACGCGCATGACAGCACTACGGGCACGCGGGTTGGCTTTGAGCTCGGCATCGGAGGCCGTCTGCGCTTTGCCATGGACTTTGATTTTCGGCTCGAAAGCCACGTGGCGCACCGGCAGATTGCGAGGCAGGTTGTCCGCCTCGCCCTTCACCAGCTTGCGCATGAACAATTTGACGATGCGATCTTCCAGGGAATGGAAGCTGATCACCACCAGACGACCGCCCACTTCGAGAGATTCCAGCGCCGCGTCGAGGCCGGCCTCGAGATCGCCCAGCTCGTTGTTGACGTGAATGCGCAACCCCTGGAATGCACGGGTAGCCGGGTTCTTGCCCTTTTCCCAGGCCGGGTTGGCGACTTTCAAGACCTCCGCCAGGTCGGCGGTGCGCTCGAACGGCTTAACGTCGCGGCGCTCAGCCACGGCGCGAGCCATGCGGCCGGAGAAACGCTCTTCGCCGTATTCCTTGAACACACGGGCGATTTCTTCCACCGGCGCGGTGTTGACGAACTCCGCCGCGCTGATGCCGCGGGACGGGTCCATGCGCATGTCCAGAGGACCATCATTGAGAAAACTGAAGCCGCGTTCAGGATCGTCGAGCTGCGGCGAGGATACGCCCAGGTCGAGCAGCACGCCGCTGACCTTGCCATCCAGGCCGCGCTCGGCCACTTCCGAACCCAGCTCGGCAAAGCTGCGCTGCACAACGACAAAGCGGCCGTCTTCGGCCGCTAGCGCTTGCCCGGTGGCAATCGCTTGAGGATCTTTGTCGAATCCGAGCAGCCGGCCATCCGGCCCGAGCTTGCTGAGGATCAGACGACTATGACCGCCGCGACCGAAGGTGCCATCCAGATAGCAGCCATCAGGACGTACGGCGAGAGCCTCGACGGCTTCGTCAAGCAGTACGGTGATGTGGTTAAAGCCGCTATCAATAGTCACAGGATCAAATCACGCAGTTCATCAGGCATGGCGCCCGGTTGTTGAATAGCTGCCAGGTCCGCTGCGGAAACAGCATTCCAGGCATCCTCGTCCCACAGTTGGAACTTGTTCAGTTGGCCTACCAACATCGCGCGCTTATCCAATTTGGCGTATTCGCGCAGACGCGGCGGAACCAGAAAACGACCACTGCCATCGAGCTCGAGGTCGACGGCATTACCAATCAGCAAACGCTGCAAGCGGCGGTTTTCTTCCCGTAGCGAAGGCAGCGCGCGCAGCTTGGTTTCAATAATTTCCCACTCATCGAGGGGGTAGACACACAAACACGGATCAACGGCATCAATAGTGACGATAAGTTGCCCGGAACTACGCGAAACGAGCTCGTCACGGTACCGGCTCGGCATGGCGAGACGGCCCTTTGCGTCGAGACTGATAGCGTTAGCTCCGCGAAACACGTCAGCGTTTCTCCAAATTTTAGCGTTTTACGCTCAAAAAACCCACTTCATGCCACTTTCCGCCACTTGCGCACACTATAGGAATGCGCCCACCACACCGTCAAGGCACGGAGCGACGGAAAAGCCTTATAGAACGGAGATTTAGGAGACTAAAAGGAGGGGTAACGGGAATTTGGCGAGGGATTTGGCGCAATAACTTCAATCAGCTCAAGAAGCTGTATCGCGAAGTTAAAGTAATTTGTTAAGAGTAAGATCTTTTCGGTATTACAAAAGCGCTTCTGCTATTGATTCAAGCAGGGAGGGAAAAGGTGGAGAGTCGATCTGTAAGCCGGGTTCTGTCGAGGACAGTCATTCCTCTACGATGGCCATCGCTGGACATCTTTAGCAACCTACCCGGTTCCAGCGCGGGCCACGCCTTGGAACCCTATTTGGTCTTGCTCCGAGTGGGGTTTACCTAGCCACGAACTGTTGCCAGACGTGCGGTGCGCTCTTACCGCACCTTTTCACCCTTACCGGCACCGAAGTGCTTAGGCGGTTATTTTCTGTGGCACTTTCCGTAGGCTCACGCCTCCCAGGCATTACCTGGCACTCCGCCCTATGGAGCCCGGACTTTCCTCCCCCCTCTAATTTTCATAGAGGGCAGCGACTGTCCAATCGACTCTCCGCCGCGCAGGTTAACGGCAGAGCGGCGGAAGAACAAGTGATAAAAGCCTTTTGCCATTCCGCCGATCGCGTTTACTCGCCTTTCTGTTTATCCAGCGCCACCTGATAGAGAACATTCTTGCGCACGCCGGTAATTTCCGCCGCCAATGCCGCGGCCCGCTTGAGCGGCATCTCCTTGAGCAGCAGGTCGAGAACCCGCATCGCCTCACCGCTCACGGCCTCATCACTTTCCGGTGCCGACCATCCCGCCACCAGCACCACGCATTCGCCGCGCTGCTGATTGCTGTCCGCCTCGACGAAAGCCCGCAACTCCGAAAGCGGCAGCCCCTTGAGGGTTTCAAAGGTCTTGGTCAGTTCCCGGGCCAGCAATGCCGGACGCTCGCCACCGAACACCAATTCCATATCCTGCAGGCACTCGAGAATGCGGTGTGGCGCCTCATAGAAAATCAGCGTGCGCGGCTCTTCCTTTAATAGCTCAAGACGCCCGCGCCGCCCCACCGCCTTGGCCGGCAGAAATCCTTCGAAGATAAAACGATCGGAAGGCAGCCCCGCCGCCGACAAGGCAGCAACCAGAGCGCAGGCCCCAGGAACCGGAACGACATTGATACCCGCCGCCCGCGCCTGACGCACCAGGTGGTAACCCGGATCGGAGATCAACGGCGTGCCCGCGTCGGAAATCAGCGCAACGCTGTCTCCCGCCAACAGACGCGTGAGAAAGCGGCTGCCTTCATCCCGTTCGTTATGTTCATGGCAGGCGGCCAGCGGCGTGGAAATGCCGAAGTGCTGCATCAAGCGCTGCGAGTGACGCGTATCCTCGGCGGCGATCAACGCCACCTCACGCAAGATCTTCAAGGCCCGGGCACTGATGTCGTCCAGGTTGCCGATGGGCGTCGCCACCACATAAAGCGAGCCAGCAGCGGAATTCAAAGGACCTGGAGCAGTCAAAGCGCACACCTCTTGATCGGTAAAAGCGACATTGTAGCGCGTAGAAGCCTTCGGAATGCGCGTCACAGGCACCTTGCGCCCGTGACAACGCCAGCCGTTCTAAAGCACTGCAACATTTGCACGACCTAAAATAGACGGTTTATTGCCAGCAACATCGCGCCCCGGCCAGTGCTTGGGTACAATTCCACGCTAATTTGATCGAGTATCAGGAACACTTACATGATCGCTTGCCTGCGGCTGTTCTCTGCCTTATGCCTTGCTGCCCTCCTGGCAGCTTGCGCCAGCTCGCCCTCCTCCAGCCTTGGCGAACTTCCACGGACCCCGGATGCCAGCATCGAGCAACTGCTCGAACAGGCCGCCAACAGCAAAACACCCGACAAGGCAGCCCTGCTGCGCTTGAGCGCTGCCGACCTGGCCTACCGCCAAGGCAACGCCGGCCAGGCCGCACAGATTCTGCAACAAGTGCCGATGGAGCAGCTCAAGCCCGGCCAGCAGGTTTTCGCCAGCACCCTGGCCGCCGAACTGGCCATGACTCGCAACCAGCCAAAGGCCGCCTTGACTGCCCTGAGCCATCCGAGCCTGCAACGCCTGAGCGAACTGCCGGAAAACCAGCAGATCCGCACCGGCACCGTCCATGCTCGCGCTCTCGAAGCTGACGGCCAGGCCCTCGCCGCGGCACGGGAACGCATTTTCATTGCACCACTGCTCAAGGACGACGCCGCGAGCAAGAACCATGAAGCCATCTGGGCATTGATTGCCAGCTTGCCGAGCGATCAACTGCAAGCCGTCAGCAACGATGACCTGGGCGGCTGGATGAGCCTGGCGCTGGCAGTGAAGACTGCCGGTACCCTGGAACAGCAGCAGGCCGCCATCGACAACTGGCGCGCACAGAACCCCAAGCATCCGGCCGCCATTCAGTTGCCGCTGCCACTCACCAAACTCAAGGAACTGGCCAGCCAGCCGCTGTCCAAGATCGCCCTGCTGTTGCCGCAGGACGGCCCATTGGCCGCAGTCTCCAAGGCCCTGCGCGACGGCTTCATGGCCGCGCACTATCAAGCCCAGCAAGCCGGGCAGAAACCACCCAGCATCGAGTTCTACGACAGCTCGCGCCTGACTTCGCTGGATGACTTCTATCGCAAGGCCCAGGCAGATGGCGTGCAACTGGTCGTCGGCCCCCTGGAAAAACCGCTGGTCAAACAGCTCGCCGCCCGCCCGCAACTGCCTATCACCACCCTGGCGCTGAACTACAGCGAAGGCGAGCAAGGCCCGGCGCAACTGTTCCAGTTCGGCTTGGCCGCCGAAGACGAAGCTCGCGAAGTTTCCCGCCGCGCCCGCGCCGACGGCCTGCACCGCGCCGCTGTCCTGGTGCCACGCGGCGAATGGGGCGATCGTGTGCTCAAGGCTTTCCGTCAGGACTGGGAAAGCAACGGCGGTAGCGTGGTCGGTATCGAACGCGTCGATCAGCCGGTAGCCCTGGCCCAGCAGATTGCCGACCTGTTCCAACTGCGCCAGAGCGAAGCCCGCGCCAAGAGCCTGCAGAATGCCGCCGGCACTCAGGTGGCCGCACAACCTTCGCGTCGCCAGGACATCGAGTTCATCTTCCTCGCGTCCACTCCGCAACAGGCACAACAGATCAAGCCGACCCTGAACTTTCAGTACGCCGGCGATGTACCCGTCTATGCCACCTCCCACGTCTTCAGCGCCAGCGGCGACCAGAACCAGTACAACGACATGAACGGCGTACGTTTCTGCGAAACACCTTGGCTGCTGGACGCCAATGATCCGCTGCGCCGTCAGGTCGCCGCGCAGTGGCCACAAGCCGGTGGCAGCCTGGGCCGACTGTATGCGATGGGTGCCGACGCCTACCGCCTGGCGCCACGCCTGGGGCAACTCAAGGCACTGCCGGACAGCCGCATCGAAGGCCTGTCGGGCAGCCTGACCATGAGCCCGAGCCAGCGCGTTCAACGCCAGCTGCCGTGGGCCGAGTTCGTCAGCGGCCAGATCACTCGCCTGCCCGACACCCAGCGTTAATGCCACAAAGATCACGCCAGCAAAGCGGTCAGGATGCCGAAGCCCAAGCGCTCCGGCATCTTGAACAACAGGGGCTGCGCCTGCTGGCGCAGAACTGGTTGTGCAAACGCGGCGAGCTTGATCTGGTCATGCTTGACGGCGATACAGTAGTATTCGTCGAAGTCCGCTACAGACAACACACGCAATGGGGTGGCGCACTGGGCAGTATCGACGCACGCAAGCGTCAGAAACTGATACTCGCCGCACAGTTTTTCCTGCAGCGCGAGTCGCGCTGGTCCAACCACCCTTGCCGTTTCGATGTGGTCGCCATAGACAGCGCCCCAGGCACGACAACTCATTTGAACTGGCTACGGAATGCCTTTGAAAGCTGATCGACGCTCTCGGGCCGAGCCGGACATTTTCACTCAACATTTTTGCTCTTTGCTTTGCGGGCAGCACATTCATGTGCCAGAAAGCCGCGCCACTTAAGGTCACACAGATGGACATGCAATCCCGAATTCGCCAGCTTTTTCAGGCCAGTATCGACACCAAGCAGCAGGCGATGGACGTACTTGCACCGCACATCGAGCAAGCCAGCCAGGTCATGGTCAACGCCCTGCTCAACGAAGGGAAAATGCTTTCCTGCGGCAACGGCGGCTCGGCCGGCGATGCCCAGCACTTTTCTTCCGAGCTGCTCAACCGTTTCGAGCGCGAGCGCCCGAGCCTGCCAGCCATTGCGCTGACCACCGACAGCTCGACGATCACCTCGATCGCCAACGACTACAGCTACAACGAAGTCTTTTCCAAGCAGATTCGCGCCCTGGGCCAGCCCGGCGACGTCCTGCTGGCGATTTCCACCAGTGGCAACTCAGCGAACATTATTCAAGCGATCCAGGCCGCACATGATCGCGAAATGATTGTCGTAGCATTGACCGGTCGCGATGGCGGCGGCATGGCATCCCTGCTATTGCCGGAAGATGTCGAGATTCGCGTACCCGCCAACGTCACTGCACGCATCCAGGAAGTCCACCTGCTGGCGATCCACTGCCTCTGCGACTTGATCGACAGCCAACTGTTCGGGAGTGAAGAATGACCCCTAATCGCCTTGGCCTACTGGCCCTGACCCTAGCCTTGAGCATCAGCGGTTGCAGCTCGGTGATTACCGCCACCCGCGAAAGCCCGATCGAAGATGACCGCGGTACCCGCACCTTCGGTAGCAAGATCGATGACTCACTGATCCAGACCAAAGTCGAAGTGAACGTCGCCAAGGCCAGCCCGGACCTGGACCACAACTCGCACATCGTGGTGACCAGCTTCAACGGCATCGTCCTGCTGGCTGGCCAGACCCCGCGCGCCGACCTCAAGACACTCGCCGAGCAGGCCGCCAGCGCCGTGCAACGAGTGAAGAAGGTCCACAACGAACTGCAGGTTCTGCCACCCTCCTCTCTGCTGGCCCGGCAGAACGATGCCTGGCTGACCACCAAGATCAAGACCCAGATGCTGACCGACGCCAGCATTCCAGGCTCGCGCATCAAGGTCGTGACGGAAAACGGCATCGTCTACCTGCTGGGCCTGCTGACTCAACAGGAGGCCACCCAGGCGACCAACCTGGTACAGGGCGTTTCCGGCGTGCAGAAAATCGTCAAACTGTTCGAATACATCGACTGATGCAGGCGAAAGGTACGGGCACAAAAAAGGCGATCCGGATGGATCGCCTTTTTTATTACTTCACAACCTTCAGACTGGGTCGACCGCTTGGACGCGGCGGCTCGTTATCCGGTGGTGGAATATCATCATCCGGCTCGATTTCATCGTCCTCGTCATCCACGGGCGACTCCAGATCGAACACCATACCCTGACCATTCTCCCGGGCGTAAATACCCAGGATCGCTGGCACAGGGACATACAGACTATGCGGAACGCCACCGAAGCGCCCCTCAAAAGTCACCACCTCGTTATCCATGTGCAGATGACGCACGGCACTCGGCGAAATATTCAGGACGATCTGTCCGTCACTGGCGAAACCCTGAGGCACCTGCACCGCCGGGTATTCGGAATTGACCAGCATATGCGGGGTGCAATCGTTGTCCACAATCCACTCGTAGAGCGCGCGGACCAGATAAGGTCGACTGGAGTTCATAGCGGCTCCTTAAGCCTTAGCGCATGTCGCGTTCGACGCCAGACAGACTCGCCTGGAACGTCTCACGAGCGAACTGGCGCTCCATGTAATCAAGCAACGGCTTGGCTTGCCGTGGCAATTCAATACCCAGAATCGGTAATCTCCAGAGTATTGGTAATAGGCAGCAATCCACCAGACTTTGTTCCTCACTGAGGAAAAACGGCTTCTCCGCGAACAGCGGCGAAACGCCGGTCAGGCTCTCGCGCAGCTCTTTACGAGCCTGAGCACGGGCCGCTTCCTTGGTCCGGGAATCCAGGATCAGGTCCACCAGCCCACACCAGTCACGCTGGATCCGATGGATCAGCAGACGGCTGTTGGCACGCGCCACAGGGTAAACCGGCAGTAGTGGCGGGTGCGGGTAACGCTCATCCAGATATTCCATCACCACGGTCGACTCCCACAACGCCAGGTCACGATCGACCAGGGTGGGCAGACTGCCGTAAGGGTTCACTTCGATCAGCTTCGGCGGCTGACGCCCCGCCTCCACACTGATGATCTCGGCGCTGACACCCTTCTCTGCGAGCACGATACGTACCCGGTGGGAATAGTGGTCGGCGGGGTCGGAGTAACAGGCCAACCGATTGGTCACGCCCATGGCGGTCCTCCTCGCTTGTTGAAATTATCGGAAGCAGAAAAACGAGCGCGCCCAGAGGGCGCCTCCCGTAACGCCTGGATGACCCAGACTCGTTACACCTTCAGAGACGCCCTTGGGCGCGCACGATTAACAGCAATGAATTACAGCTTTATCAATGAACGTCTTTCCAGTATTCGCGCTTTAGCAGATAGGCGAACACGAAGAAGAAGGCCAGATACAGTAACACATAGGTGCCGATACGTTGATGCTCCAGCTTGACCGGGTTGGCCGAGTAGGCCAGGAAGGTCACCAGATTCTTGACCTTCTCGTTGAACTGCTCTTCGTTGAGCGCGCCGGTTTTTGGCAGCACGGTCAGCTGGTCGCAGGCTTCATGGGTCAAAGCGGTGCCGGTCAGCGGATCGTATTGCTTCTTGCCGTCTTCGACGATCTGCACCTGCTTGCAACCAACAACCTGACGGCCTTGCAGGCCGACCAGAACGTTAGGCATGCCCACGTTCGGGAAGACCTTGTTGTTCACGCCCCATGGGCGCGCAGGGTCTTCGTAGAAGGAGCGCAGGTAGCCATAGAGCCAGTCGGTACCACGCACACGAGCCACCAGGGTCAGGTCGGGCGGAGCCGCACCGAACCAGGTCTTGGCGTCAGCCGGCTGCATGCCGATATTCATGTGATCACCGATTTTGGCACCGGTGAACACCAGCTTGCTCATCATCAGATCGTGAGGAATCCCCAGATCGTCGGCAACGCGCTCATAGCGCTGGAACTTGGCGCTGTGGCAGCCCATGCAGTAGTTGGCGAATGTCCGCGCGCCATCCTGCATGGCGGCCTTGTCGGAGACGTCGATGTCGACTTTTTCCAGCTCGGGACCACCGTGCTCGGCCGCGAAGGACAGTACAGGCATAGCAGCAAGAATCAGTACAGCAAATAGCTTTTTCATCAGCCAGTCACCCTTTCCGGAACCGGTTTGGTCTTCTCGAGCCTGGTGTAGAACGGCATCAGAATGAAGTAGGCGAAGTACAGGAAGGTACATACCTGCGACAGCAGCGTACGACCTGGAGTCGGTGCCAGAACGCCCAGGATCCCCAGGATCACGAACGAGATGCAGAACACCACCAGCCAGATCTTGCTCAGCCAGCCCTTGTAGCGCATGGATTTGACCGGGCTGCGGTCAAGCCATGGCAGCACGAACAGCACAGCGATCGCCGCGCCCATCGCAATCACACCCAGCAGCTTGTCCGGAACCGCGCGCAGAATCGCGTAGAACGGGGTGAAGTACCAAACCGGGGCAATATGCTCAGGCGTCTTGAACGGGTTGGCCTGCTCGAAGTTCGGCTTCTCGAGGAAATAACCACCCATTTCCGGGAAGAAGAACACAATCGAACAGAAGATGAACAGGAACACCACCACACCGACGATGTCTTTCACGGTGTAGTACGGGTGGAAAGCGATGCCATCCAGCGGTACGCCGTTTTCATCCTTGTGCTTCTTGATGTCCACGCCATCCGGGTTGTTCGAACCCACTTCGTGCAGCGCCAGGATATGCAGCACCACCAGACCGAGAATCACGATCGGCAGGGCCACTACGTGCAAGGCGAAGAAGCGGTTCAGGGTAATACCGGAAATCAGGTAGTCGCCACGAATCCACTGGGTCAGGTCGTTACCGATGACCGGGATCGCACCAAACAGCGAGATGATCACCTGGGCGCCCCAGTAGGACATTTGCCCCCAAGGCAGCAGGTAGCCCATGAAGGCTTCAGCCATCAGCGCCAGGTAAATCAGCATGCCGAACAGCCACACCAGCTCACGCGGCTTCTGGTAGGAACCGTAGAGCAGGCCACGGAACATGTGCAGATAGACCACGATGAAGAACGCCGAAGCGCCGGTGGAGTGCAGCAGACGCAGGATCGAGCCGTACTCGACGTCGCGCATGATGTATTCGACGGAAGCGAAAGCTTCTTCAGCCGATGGGGTGTAGCTCATGGTCAACCAGACACCGGTGACGATCTGGTTAACCAGAACCAGCAGAGCCAGGGAACCAAAGAAATAGAAGAAGTTGAAGTTCTTCGGAGCGTAATACTTGCTGAGATGGTCTTCCCACATCTTGGTCGCTGGGAAGCGCGCATCAACCCAATCCATGAACTTGCTCATCACGCTTTCTCCGTATCGACGCCGATGACAATAAGGTCGTCCGACTCATAGGAATGCGGGGGTACTGGCAGGTTCAAAGGCGCGGGTTGCGACTTGTAGACGCGGCCAGCCAGATCGTAGTGGGAACCGTGGCAAGGGCAGAAATAGCCACCTACCCAATCCTTACCCAGATCCGCAGGCGCCACTTCAGGGCGGAAAGTCGGTGAGCAACCCAGGTGGGTGCAGATACCGATCAGCAGCAGAATCTCTGGCTTGATCGAACGCACTTCCGGGTCGACGTAGGTTGGTTGAACAGAGTTCTTGGAGTCTGGGTCGGACAGTTGACCCTCGATCTTTTTGAGATTCCCCAGGATTTCCTGTGTACGGCGGACGATGAATACCGGCTGACCACGCCACTCAGCAATCATCTGCTGACCTGGGTCGATCTTGCTGATATTCACTTTCACCGGTGCCCCTGCGGCTTTCGCCTTGGCACTGGGAAACCATGACCCCACGAACGGGACCGCAGCCCCCACCGCTCCTGCAGCACCCACCACGGATGTGGCTGCTACAAGGAAGCGACGCCGGCCTGCATTCACGCCGTCATTGCTCATTCAGTCCTCTCCCATCAGCTTTGTGGCCTGTTAAATCAGGCATCTACTAAGTAAAAATCTGAACTTATAAAAATTTTGCCGAATGGTAATGAAAAGCCCCTACTCTGACAAGGTAATTACCAACTTGGCCCTGCCCCAAGCCCTGTAGTATAGGGGCTCTGCGGATGTGGCAAGTTGTCACAGCGCAAAATAATCGCCCATAAAAAAACGCCCAGCTCCGTGAGGAGACTGGGCGTTTTTTGAACGCGAAAGCGAATTAACGCTTCGAGTACTGCGGACGCTTACGCGCTTTACGCAGACCAACTTTCTTACGTTCAACTTCACGTGCGTCACGGGTTACGAAACCGGCTTTACGCAGAGCGCTGCGCAGAGTTTCGTCGTAATCCATCAGAGCGCGAGTGATGCCGTGGCGGATTGCGCCAGCTTGGCCACTCACACCACCGCCGATAACGGTGACGTAGATGTCGAACTTCTCGACGGTCTCGGTCAGTTCCAGCGGCTGACGAACTACCATGCGGGCAGTTTCGCGACCGAAGAAGTTATCCAGGGAGCGGTTGTTGATGGAGATGTTGCCAGTGCCCGGACGCAGGAAAACGCGTGCGGTTGCAGTCTTGCGACGGCCAGTGCCGTAATTTTGAGTCGCCGACATAATGAACTATTCCGTTAAATCTTCAGTTCTTGGGGCTGCTGAGCAGTATGAGGGTGTGCAGCGCCCGCATAGACTTTCAGCTTACGGTACATGTCGCGACCCAGCGGGTTCTTAGGCAGCATGCCTTTTACCGCGGTCTCGATCACGCGCTCAGGGGCCTTGGCGATCAGCTTTTCAAAGTTGATCGACTTGATGCCGCCCGGGAAACCGGAGTGGGAGTAGTACATTTTGTCAGTGGTTTTAGCGCCAGTAACACGTACTTGCTCAGCGTTGATCACGACGATGTAGTCACCGGTGTCGACGTGAGGGGTGTACTCAGGCTTGTGCTTGCCACGCAGACGGCTCGCGATCTCGGTGGCCAGACGACCCAGGGTCTGACCAGCAGCGTCGACGACAAACCAGTCGCGCTTAACTGTTTCCGGTTTAGCAGTAAAAGTTTTCATTCTTTATAGCCTCAGGGGCCGCCCTGTAAATTAGACGGCGGATCTTACTGAATAGTGCGTACTTTGACAAGTCAAAGGCAGCCGGATACAGACGCTATCGGGGGCTCGGGTCAGCGCGTCCGTTATACGGCAAGATTCTTCGGCAGGCGGCGCATCACTTCCACTGCAGAAAGAGCTGCGGAATTATGCAGATTGCGAAAAAAAATTCAACCTGCTTTTATGATTGTTTTGCCGAAGGAGCACCCGATGGACTATCGCCAGCTAGGCCGGACCGACCTGAACGTGAGTGCCATCTGCCTGGGGACCATGACCTGGGGCGAGCAAAACAGCGAGTCCGAGGCCTTCGCCCAGATCGAACGGGCCAAGGCTGCGGGGATCAACTTCATCGATACCGCCGAGATGTATCCGGTGCCGCCAAAGGCTGAAACCTACGCCACCACCGAGCGCTACATCGGTAACTGGTTCAAGGCTCGCGGCGATCGCGCCGACTGGATCCTCGCCAGCAAGATCGCCGGCCCCGGCAACACCATCGACTACATCCGCGACAAGCAGCTCAAACACAACCGCAAGCACATAGTCCAAGCCGTGGACGCCAGCCTCAAGCGCCTGCAGACCGACTGGATCGACCTTTACCAGTTGCACTGGCCGGAGCGCAGCACCAACTTCTTCGGCCAGCTGGGCTACAAGCACAAGGAAGAAGACTTCACCCCACTGGAAGAAACCCTCGAAGCCCTGGACGAACAGGTCAAGGCTGGCAAGATCCGCCACATCGGCCTGTCCAACGAAACGCCCTGGGGCACCATGAAGTTCCTGGCCCTGGCCGAGAGCCGCGGCTGGCCACGGGCAGTATCGATCCAGAACCCCTACAACCTGCTCAACCGCAGCTTTGAAGTGGGCCTGGCGGAAATCGCCATTCGCGAACAATGTGGGTTGCTGGCCTATTCGCCCCTGGCGTTCGGCTTCCTCTCCGGCAAATACGAAGGTGGCGCGCGCCCGGCCAAAGGCCGCCTGAGCCTCTATAGCCGCTTCAGCCGCTACTTCAATCCACAGTCGGAAGCAGCCTGCAGCCGTTATGTCGCCCTGGCCCGCGAGCACGGCCTGGACCCGGCGCAAATGGCCCTGGCGTTCGTCACCCAGCAGCCGTTCGTCACCAGCAACATCATTGGCGCGACCACCCTCGAGCAACTGGACAGCAACATCGCCAGTCTCGAGCTGAAGCTGTCGAATGAGGTGCTGGCCGGCATCGAGGCGATCCACAAGGATCACCCGAACCCGGCGCCATAACCCATCCTCCTGCGGGAGCGAGCCCGCCAGGCTCGCCCCTACCCGACAGACAATGCGTTACAGGGAACGCGCGATGATTTCCTTCATGATCTCGTTGGTCCCGGCATAGATCCGCTGTACTCGCGCATCCGCCCAGGCCCGGGCTATCGGGTACTCCCACATGAAGCCGTAACCACCGTGCAGTTGCACGCACTCGTCGAGCACCTTGCACTGCAGGTCCGTGCCCCAGTACTTGGCCATCGCGGCGGTCGGTACGTCGAGCTTGCCTTGCAGGTGCAATTCCAGGCAGCGGTCGACGAACACCCGACCGATCTGAATCTCGGTGGCCATTTCCGCCAGCTTGAAGCGGGTGTTCTGGAAATCGGCGATCGATTTGCCGAAGGCCTTGCGCTCGCGGGTGTATTCCAGGGTCCACTGCAATGCCGCCTCGGCTGACGCCAGGCCACCCACAGCCACCGTCAGGCGCTCCTGGGGCAGCTCCTGCATCAGATAGGCAAAGCCCGCGCCGGCCTGCCCCAGCAGGTTTTCCTTGGGTACGCGAACGTCCTGGAAGAACAGTTCGGAAGTGTCCTGGGCCTTCATGCCGACCTTTTCCAGGCGCTTGCCCTTGGAAAAACCAGGCGTATCCGCCTCCACCAGGAACAGGCTGGTGCCCTTGGCGCCGGCCTTGGGATCGGTCTTGGCTACGACGATCACCAGATCGGCCAGATAACCGTTGGTGATAAAGGTCTTGGAGCCGTTGATCACATAGTCGTCACCGTCCAACACCGCGGTGGTCTTCACCCCTTGCAAGTCGGAGCCCGCGCCCGGCTCGGTCATGGCAATGGCCGTGACCATCTCGCCGGACACCAGTTTCGGCAAGTACTTGTGCTTCAGCTCCTCGCTGCCGTAATGCAGGATATAGGGCGCGACGATATCGGAATGCAGGGAGAAGCCGATGCCAGTCAGGCCAAGACGCCCCACCTCCTCGATCACCACCGCGCTATAGAGAAAGTCAGCCCCCAGTCCGCCGTACTCCTCGGGGAGATGGGAGCAGAGCATTCCCGCCTCACCGGCCTTGTTCCACAAGGCGCGGTCGATGTAGCCCTGCTTTTCCCATTGCCCATGGAACGGCACGGCCTCCTTTTCCAGGAAGCTACGTACGCTGTCACGAAAGAGTTCGTGCTCGGAGCTGAACAAGGTTCTGGGGATCATGGGGCCACCTATCGTTATTGTTAGCCGGGATTGGCCCACAGAGCCTAAGCCCACGCGCACGACACAGGACACTGGACACATCCGACAAAAAATAAGACGATCCAGCCGTCTGGTGACCACTTTCCCCTATAAGAACAATTGAATTATGTCTAACCAAACCTCCACGCCCTTGCGGCGCGTCAGCATCCTGGCTATCGACCGGGTTTTCGCCTCCACCCTCATGCAAGCCAAGGATTTCTTCCATCTGGCCAGCCTGCGCTACGGCAAGCAGCTGGGCCAGGGCCTGACCCCGGCGTTCGAAACCCGCCTGGTCAGCCCGGACGGAAAACCGGTGTGCAGTTTCAGCAACGTGATCATGCCAGTGGACGGCGCCCTGGAAGATACCGACGTGATCATCCTCCCGGCGTTCTGGGACGATTTCGAAACCCTCTGCCAACGTTATCCGCAGATCCTGCCCTGGCTGCGCCAGCAACATGCCCGCGGCGCGGTGCTCTGCGGCGAGGCCACCGGGGTGTTCTGGCTGGCCGAGGCCGGGTTGCTCGACGGCAAGGAAGCCACCACTTACTGGCGCTTCTTCAATGCCTTCAGCGAGCGCTTCCCCAAGGTCCAGCTCAATCAGGACAAGCACCTGACCGACGCCGACAACCTGTATTGCGCCGGCGGCACCACCTCGGCCTGCGACCTGTACATCTACCTGATCGAGCGTTTCTGCGGCGCCAACGTCGCCCAGGCCGTGGCCCGCGACATTCTCTATGAGGTGCAGCGCAGCTATTCCCCGGGGCGTATCGGTTTCGGTGGCCAGAAGCTGCACCAGGACGTGATCATCCTGCAGATCCAGCACTGGCTCGAAGAGCACTTCGCCGACAAGTTCCGCTTCGAGGACGTGGCCCGGGAACATGGCATGAGCATTCGCAATTTCATGCGGCGCTTCCAGACCGCCACCGGTGACAAGCCCCTGCATTACCTGCAACGCCTGCGTATCGAAACCGCCAAGGGTTTGCTCTCGGGGACGCGCAAGAGCATCAAGACCATCAGCTATGAGGTCGGCTATGACGATGCGAGCTTCTTCGCCCGCCTGTTCCGCCAGCACACCGAGCTGTCGCCGAACCAGTACCGGCAGCAGTTTCACCAACAAGCCGCGTAAATGAAAAAGGGCCTGCAATGCAGGCCCTTCTTTTATCCGGACAACCGTTAAGGCTTGTGCGCCCGCGAGAGGAACTCGTGGGACTGCATTTCCAGCAGACGGCTGAGGGTGCGCTGGAACTCGAAGGTCAGGCGACCGCCGGTGTACAGGTCCTTGAGCTCGACTTCAGCGGAGATGATCAGCTTGACGTTACGGTCGTAGAATTCGTCGACCATGTTGATGAAGCGACGGGCGATGTCGTCGGTGGCGACGCTCATCTGCTCGACACCGCTGACCAGTACGGCGTGGAAGATCTTGCCCAGTTCGATGTAGTCGTTCTGGCTGCGCGGACCGTCGCACAGTTCGCGGAAGTCGAACCAGGCCACATCATCGCAGGTACGCAGGGCACGGATTTCGCGGTTCTCGACGATCAGCACATCGTTTTCCACCGCCTGGGTGCATTCCGGCGTCAGCGCGCGGAAGCTCTTGCGCAGGCTTTCGTGGGCCGCTTCGTCCAGCGGGAAGTGAAACAGTTCGGCCTGCTCCAGATGACGCAGACGGTAGTCGACACCGCTGTCGACGTTAACGATTTCAGTATGCTGCTTGATCAAGGCAATGGCCGGCAGGAAGCGCGCACGTTGCAGGCCGTCCTTGTACAAACCGTCCGGAACGATGTTCGAGGTGGCCACCAGGGTCACGCCGTTCTTGAACAGCTCTTCCATCAGCGTGCCGAGGATCATGGCGTCGGTGATGTCAGAGACGAAAAATTCGTCGAAGCAGATCACCCGGGCCTCGTCGGCGAAACGCTTGGCGATGATGGTCAGCGGGTTCTTCTCGCCGCCCAGGGTCTTCATCTCTTCGTGCACACGCTTCATGAAGCGGTGGAAGTGAGTACGGACCTTCTGCTTGAACGGCAGGGCTTCAAAGAAGGTATCGACCAGATACGTCTTGCCACGCCCTACCCCGCCCCAGAAGTACAGGCCCTTGACCGGCGCCTGGTCTTTCTTGCCAAACAACTTGCCCAGCAGGCCCGGCTTGTTGTTCGACGCGGCGATCAGATCGTCGTACAGGCGCTGCAAATGACGCACAGCGGTTTCCTGCGCAGCGTCGTGGAAGAACTCCGGGCGTTTCAGATCAGCTTGGTATCGTTCTAGGGGCGTCATAATTCGTTAGCAAGGCAACAAAAACGGGCCGTCACTGTAGCGACGGCCCTTGAGAATGGCAATCAGCCCTTGGTCGGGAGATTGCGGTTAGTCCTGCACAGGCGTCAGGGCGACGCGCAGCGCATCGATCGCCGCATCGCGGGCCGCCGCGTCGGCAAAGGCCGGGCTGTCGGCCACGCACTCACCTTCCAGCCAGACGCTGAAACTCAGCGCTTCGCTGCGCAGATCCAGAGCCTGGCCGGCTTGCAGTTGCTTGGTCACGGCACCCGCAGTCTTGCCGTCGGCGAAGTTGCGCGACAGCAACAGCTGCTCGCCATCGGCGGCCAGCAGGCGGAAACGGAAGCTGCCGTCGTCTTCACGGAAGCTGACGAAGCGCGCGGCCTTGGCCGCTTTCTTCTTGGTGGTCGCCGCTACTTGCACCTGATTGACGAACGAACGCAGGCCCACGGCCTCGCGCAGCTCGTTGAGGAAGGGCGTGGCCACGGCACGGGCTTTCTTGGCGCCGGCCTGGAGGATGTCTTCCAGGTCCGAAGGGCGCTCGATCAACTGGTGATAACGCTCGCGCGCCTCGCCCAGCTGGTTGTCCAGCAGCTGGAACAGACGATTCTTCGCCTCGCCCCAACCCAGGCCCTGCAGCAGTTCGCTGCGGAATTCGTCAGCCTGGCCCTGTGTCGCGAAGGCCTGGAACAGGGTGAACAGGTGAGCGTTGTCCGGATCCTTGGCTTCGCCAGGAGCACGGGAGTCGGTGACGATGCGCGAGATCGCGTCCTTCATGTCCTTGGCGCTGCTGAACAACGGGATGGTGTTGTCGTAGCTCTTGGACATCTTGCGGCCATCGAGGCCCGGCAAGGTGGCGACGCTTTCCTCGATCAGCGCCTCGGGCATGGTGAAGAACTCCTTGCCCTGGCCGAACAGGTGGTTGAAACGCTGGCCGATGTCACGAGCCATTTCCACGTGCTGGATCTGGTCGCGACCGACCGGCACCTTGTGCGCGTTGAACATCAGGATGTCCGCGGCCATCAGCACCGGGTAGCTGTACAGGCCCATGGTGATGCCGGCATCCGGGTCTTCACCGGTTTCGACGTTTTTATCCACCGAAGCCTTGTAGGCATGGGCGCGGTTGAGCAGGCCCTTGGCCGCCACGCAGGTCAGCAACCAGGTCAGCTCCGGGATTTCCGGGATGTCCGACTGTCGGTAGAAAGTCACGCGTTCCACATCCAGGCCACCGGCCAGCCAGGTCGCGGCGATTTCCAGGCGCGAGCGCTGGATACGCAGCGGGTCGTCGCACTTGATCAGGGCGTGATAGTCGGCCAGGAAGTAGAACGAATCGGCATTGCTGTCGCGGCTGGCGAGGATCGCCGGGCGGATGGCGCCGGCGTAGTTGCCCAGGTGCGGCGTGCCGGTGGTGGTGATGCCGGTGAGGATGCGCGTACGAGTAGTCATGGGTAATCGCTTATCAGACTGCAATCAATTCGAGAGTCGTGGCAGCACCAGATCCTTGAGATCGGTGAGCTTGCCATGAAAAAAGTGTCCGCATTCTGCCACTTTCAGCAGCTCATGGGGGCGCTCAAGCGCGTCGGACCAGTCGTAGACCAGTTGCGGGTCGACCACTTCGTCGGTTTCCGGCTGGATCAGGGTCAGCGGGCAGTTCTGTGGCAGCAGGTCGGTGTCGCGCAAACGCATCACCGCGGCGGCGACCATGAACAGGTGCTTGAGCTGTTCACCGCGGGCTTCCAGGCGCCCGCCGAGGCTCGCGGCGACAAAGCCGCCGAAGGAGAAACCGAGCAGGGTCATCGGCAGGTCCGGGTGCTGGGCCCGCAGCCATTCGGCAGCCGCCTGCGCGTCGTCGACTTCACCACTGCCCATGTCGTGGCTGCCTTCGCTGGCGCCGACGCCACGGTAGTTGAAACGCAAGGTGATCAGGCCGGCATCGCGCGCCGTACGTTGCAGGGTCGATACCACCTTGTTGAGCATGGTGCCGCCCTGCACCGGGTTCGGATGGCAGATCAGCGCCACGCCACGGGCATCGGCGACATCCAGATACAGGGCTTCCAGTTGGCCGACCGGGCCGGCAATCACTACGGGGGTTTCACGCATAAGCAAGGAAGGAACTCCGTGACCTCGAATCGGGTCGACTCGTCTAGCAAATTGTCTGTGCCAATCTATTGCGAGTGAATCGCGGTATACAGCGCAGGTTCGAGCCGTTAACGTAAAGCAAAGCCGTTTATAGAGGAAGGACTCGTGGAACACTCGCTCTTAGTTTGGTTGTTGCCGACTCTTGCCCTGATCGCGGGTGTCGCCATTGGATTTCTGGTCGCTCGCCTGCTGCCGAATGCCGCGCCTAACCGCACGCAACGTCAGCTGGATGATATTCAGGAACGTTTTGACAGCTATCAGAACGAAGTGGTCACCCACTTCAACAGCACCGCCACCCTGGTGAAAAAACTGACTCAAAGCTATCAGGAAGTGCAGGACCATCTCGCCGAGGGCGCCAACCGCCTGGCCCTGGACGAGCTGACCCGCCAACGCCTGCTGGCCGCGCTGCACTCCGACTCGGTGCAGGCTCCACGGGAACGCCTGACGCCGCCACGCGACCAGGAACCGCCACGGGACTACGCGCCAAAGACGCCTAACGCGCCAGGCATGCTCGACGAGCATTATGGTCTGAAGAAATAATCGGGCTTCGCATCCAATAAAAAGCCCCCGGACAACTCGGTTGTCCGGGGGCTTTTTTGTATCTGGTGATTTGATAGCGACCTCTTCGCGGGCAAAGGCCACACACAAAGATGCCCGATCACAGGATCGGGCATTTCTTCATTCAAACGATCAGTTACGGATACTGCTGAACCGTACCCGGCTGTTGCTGCTGACCACCATACTGCTGACCCGGAATCGCCTTGAGGTTCACTTCCACCCGACGGTTCTGCGCACGGCCATTGACGTCGCTGTTGCTGGCAACCGGGTTATCCGGGCCAGCGCCACGGGCCGACAGGTTGGCACCGCTGACACCTTGCGAGGTCAGGTAGGTCGCCACGCTCTGGGCGCGACGCTGGGACAGGTCCATGTTGTGCTGACGGCTGCCGGTGCTGTCGGTGTAGCCGACGATTTCGATCTGGTTCTGGTTGAACTCCTTGAGGGAGCCGGCCAGGTTGTTCAGCGGTTGATAGAAGCTTGGGGCGATGTTCGCCGAATCGGTGGCGAAGGTGATGTTGCCCGGCATGATCAGCTTGATCTGATCACCCTGGCGCTGCACTTCGACCCCGGTATTGGCCATGCTGGCACGCAGTTTCTTTTCCTGCTGGTCGGCGTAGTAGCCGTAACCGGCAGCGGAAGCACCGACTACCGCAGCGCCGATCAGCGCGCCCTTGCCACGGTTGTTGTGGTCGATGGCAGCACCGGCCAGCGCACCGGCCAAGGCACCCAGGCCACCGTATTTTGCAGTTTTGCTCATGCCCGTGGAGCCGTCGGCCTGCCCCTGATTGTCATAGGGGTTAGGCGAAGCACAGCCGGACAACAAGGCCACAGCGGTAGCAACAACGATCAAACGACGCGAGGTGAACATGGAGAAGCTCCTACTTTTTTCATTCTGTGATGCAGCGGACGTTGGCAACAGACCTTTGCAGGCGTTTGAACACGGCCAATGACAAAAATTCCGTGAAACTTTTGACAGCAAAGGTCAGGCCCTGACAAAGGGATTCTCACGCATTTCATCGCCCAGGCGGGTGTCCGGACCATGCCCGGCCACCACAGTCGCGTCTTCATCGAGGGTGTACAGACGCTGCTTGATCGAACGCACGATGGTGGCCTGGTCGCCACCCCACAAATCCGTGCGCCCTACCCCGCGCTTGAACAAGGTGTCGCCGGCAATCAGCAGCTTAGCCTCTGCAAACCAGAAGCTCATGGAACCTGGGGTATGTCCCGGCGTATGCAGGGCCACGCCGCAGCCGCAGGCCAACTCTTCGTCGTCCGCCAGCCAGCGATCCGGCGCCGGCACCGGCGTGTAAGGCACGCCGAACATGCTGCACTGCATCTCCAGGTTGTCCCAAAGGAACTGATCCTCCTTGTGCAGGTGCAGGGTCGCGCCGGTTTTCTCCTTCATCTGCCCGGACGCCAGGAAGTGATCCAGGTGGGCATGGGTATGAATGATGCTCACCACCTTCAGCCCCAGCGCGTCGAGCCGCGCCATGATCAGGTCGGGATTGCCGCCCGGGTCGACGACTATGGCCTTTTTTGTAACAGGGTCGCCGATGATCGTGCAGTTGCACTGCAAGGGACCGACGGGGAAAGTTTCGCGAATAAGGGCGGGCTTGGCGGCTTCCATGGGATGTTCCTGAAAAAACGATGGGCCATTCTCGCACAGCTTGCAGCCACTGCTTTGCCCCTCAATACAGACAATGACTGCCGCCCTAGGTCCCGGGCGGCAGCCATTCCCGTCAGAACGCCAACTGCAGGGTTTCCTCCCCCTCCAGCGCCAGCAGGAACTGCTTGGCCTGCAAGCCGCCGGCAAAACCGGTGAGGCTGCCCGAGGCGCCGATCACCCGGTGGCAGGGGGCGATGATCGAGATCGGGTTCCGGCCGTTGGCCGCGCCGACCGCGCGCACGGCCTTGGGGCTGCCGACCTGTGCGGCAATCTGGCTGTAGCTGCGGGTTTCGCCGAAAGGAATGGTCAGCAGCGCTTGCCAGACCTTGCGCTGGAACTCGGTGCCGACAAAGTCCAGCTCCAACTCGAAGCAATCGCGGCTGCCGGCAAAGTACTCATTGAGCTGGCGTTCGGTTTCCAGCAAGACCGGATGATCCTCGGCAGGCTGCAACGGGCCGAGACGCACGCGGTTTTCGCGTTCGTTCTCCCAGAGAATCGCGGCGAGCTTCGTGCCTCTGGCAACCAGGGTCAGTTGACCGACGGGGGAATTCATCAATTTGAATACGCAGGACATGGTAAGCCTCCTTTTATCCTCCAGGGAGATCAGGCCCAGGCCTGGCCTTCATCTCAGTACGCCTGCACTGTAGATCGACATTCAAGCGCAAGAACTACGTTTCTTGTGCTTGAATTCAGCGCCGGATCTTCCTGGGTGCCGCTACGCTGGCTACTCATCCTCTTCGATCAGATAACAATTGTCACTGCTGCTGCGCCGCCCATGGGGATAGACGATAAAAGCACCGCGCCCATTGCCACACTCGAGCAGATGCACCGGCGACAGTTCACGCTGCTGATCGATGCGCGCATTGAGCCGGACGATATAGGTGCCCAGCGCAAGCGACACACAGAGAATCAGCAACAAGCAAAACACCAACTGATCGGTGTATCCCGCGCCGGCCTTTTCAGGATGCATAGGTAGTAGCGTCCGATCCTGCTGTCAGCTCCCTCCCACGCCCGATCAAGAACCCTGCCCGCGGCCCACCCTCGCCCAGGCGCACCGCAGGCGTTCTGGACAGCAAGCCATAGGTCACCAGGCCGATGACAATCAAGACCAGCAGAATGTCTTTGATCAAAGGAGACAGGTTCATGGTGGCGTTCTCTTGGTGTAAAAGCCGCCACCATAGAGTCCGACAGGTTAACGCCAGGTAAACATCGGTAAAAAAATGCCCGACTCCGTTATCCTCTGGGCCACTGAGCGACAAGGGTCCAAGGGGACGTTCCCGTGCATATCCACCTGCTGCTGGTCGAGGACAACCTCGACCTGGCCAATACCGTCATCGAATACCTGGAGATCAGCGGGATCGTCTGCGATCACGCCAGTAATGGCCGGACCGGCCTGAGCCTGGCGCTGGACCAGCATTATGATGTGATCCTGCTGGACATCATGCTGCCGCGCCTGGACGGCCAACAACTGTGCAAACAGCTGCGCGAACAGGGCAAACAGACACCGATCCTGATGCTCACCTCGCTGGATGCCCTGCCGGACAAGCTCGCCAGCTTTGCCATGGGCGCCGACGACTATCTGGTCAAGCCCTTCGAGCTGGCCGAACTGGTGGCCAGGATCCGCGCCCTGAGCCTGCGGCGCAGCGGCCAGGCCAGCCGCCTGCAGGTGGCCGACCTGACCATGGATCTGTCCACCCGCAAGGTCAGCCGCGCCGGACAGGAACTGCACCTGTCGCCCATCTGCTGGACCTTGCTGGAGTGCCTGATGCGTGCCAGTCCCGAGCCGGTGGGTCGCGAACGTCTCGAGGCCACGGTCTGGGGCGACGAGCCACCGGACAGCAATACCCTCAAGGTGCATATGCACCGCTTGCGCAAGGCAGTGGACAAGGATTTCAGCCAACCGCTGATCCACACTATTTCCGGCATCGGCGTACAGCTGAGGCCCCATGCGTAAGGGGCTGAGTCTGAAATGGGTGATCAGCGGCAGTTTCCTGCTGTTGATCGCCGTGGTGCTGCTGATCTACAGCCAACTGCTATCGAGCTACAGCGTCCGTGGCCTGCTCTATACCGCCAGCGCCATGATGGAAGAGGAAGCCCTGTACTTCGTCAGGCATTACAAGAAAGACCCAAGCCTGCCCCCACCGCAGAACTATTTCTTCAGCAGTGTTATCGGCAAGGAGGCGTTGCCGCCGAAAATTCGCCAGTTGCTGGATACGCCGCCAACCCTGTCCTTCGGTGCCGTGCAGGTGTTCGGTGAACTGGAAGCCGATGGACAGGATGAAGTCAAAGCGATCCTGGCCCAGCCCCTGGGTGACGGCAAAACCCTGTACATGTTCGATGTCGACCACGACCATGAAGAAGGCGGCGAGGTCGAGACCCCGTTGTCCGATGCCTACCTCGATCACGAACTGAACAGCGTCAACTTCATCAGTCTGGCGGTATTCGTCCCGGCACTGATCATCATCGTCCTGCTGGTCTGGTGGCTGGTACGCCCCCTCGGCCGGCTGGCCCAGTGGTCCACCACCCTGAAAGATCCGGATGCGGTGTCCAGTCAACGTCCGAATTTCCGCTTCAAGGAATTCAATGTGCTGGCCGACTCCCTGGCCCAGAGCGTGCAGCAGGTACAGGCCGCCAGCCTGCGCGAGGGGCGCCTGCTGCGCTACACCAGCCATGAGTTGCGCACACCGCTGGCGGTGCTCAAGGCCAACCTGGAACTGCTGGCCCTGCAGTCCGGGGGCACGCTGCCCCCGCCTCTGCAACGTATCGAACGCTCGGTACTGAACATGCAACGCATTGCCGAGACTCTGCTGTGGATGAGCCGCGAGCGCCTTGAGCCCTTGCCGGAAGAAGCCATCGACATGGCCAAGTTGTTCAACGAACTGATCCAGGAGCATCGCTACCTGATCGGCAAGCGGGACATCGAACTGATCCTCGACATCAGCAACGAGCCCTGTCGTCTGCCCCCGACCGCCTGCCGGATCGTGGTCGGTAACTTTCTGCGTAATGCCCTGCAATATGCCGACGAAGGCAGCATCGAAATCACCTTCGAGCAGCTGCAACTGCGCATCGTCAACCGCATCCGCGACACCAGCCAGCCGGAAGAATCCAGCGACTTCGGCTACGGCCTGGGCCTGGAACTGATGCGCCAGCTGTGCGCCAGGCTGGGCTGGAAAATCCAGGTCGTCACCGAACAACAGCGCTTCACGGTGACCCTGGACTTCAACACCACTGAGCCTTCAGCTTCACCCCAGGAGCACGCCGAGGGCGATGCCAGCGAGATCAACTGACAGCCGATCAACCCAGCAAGCCCAGTTCCTGGGCCCGGGCTACGGCCTGGGTGCGACGCTCCACCCCCAGCTTGCTGTTGATATGGCTGGCATGGGTCTTCACGGTGTGCAGCGAGATAAACAGCTGATCGCTGATTTCCTGGTTGGAGCAACCTTGGGCGATCAGTTGCAGCACCGCCAGCTCGCGGGAGCTGAGGGCTTCGCCATGATGTTGCTCCAGAGGTTCGCGCGCCACGGCAGCTGGCAGGCGCTCGAGCAAGGTCTGGCGCAATGGCGTCGCCGGCCCCTGCTGAAGTTGCTCGCGGACCCAGGCCGGATGCGCCCGTACTGCCCATTCGAACGGTTGCAATGCCCCGCCCACGGCGGCCTCCAGCGCCTGGGCAAAGGCCTGTCGGGCCTCGGGATCGCGCCCCTGGGCCAGCCACAGCGCGACCTTCTGATTCAAGGCCATCACATTGAGCATCTGCCGCCCGCTCTCCCGGCCATGCTCCACCAGTTTGTCCAGGCGCTGTTCGGCCAGGGCCGGCGCGCCCTGGATACTGTCGAGCAAGGCCTGCTGCAACTCGATATGCAGCGGCAGCTGTGGATGAAACTCCGGCGCCGCAGCGGCCTGGTCGCCGGTGTAGGTCTGCCCCAGGCGAGCCAGCCAGGCCTGAGCCAGGTCGGTGCGGCCCTGGGCCAGCCAGAGTTCGCATTTGACCAGGGTAATCATCGCCAGGTAGTAGATCGGCGGGACGTCCCAGATGTGCATCAGGCGTTCGGCCTCGGCCAGCTCGGCAAAGGCCTTGGCAAATTCACCGTTGTGACCTTCCAGGTTGGCGATCACGCAATGGCCGATCAGCACGCTGATATCGCGACAGGCCCGGGCCTCGACCAGGCCCGCCCGCAAGCGCGCCAGCCCGGTCTCGGGCTGGCAGCGCAACATCAACAGATAACCCTCATACAGCGTCAACCGCGCACGTACCGCATACAGGCGCTGCGTGGACAGGCCATACAAGCGCTGCAAACCCTGGCGGACTTCATCCAGCGCCCGCAGGATCTCGCCGCGGGCTTGCAGCACCCGGGCCCGGTCGTAATGGGCCAGGGCCTCGAACAAGGGGTTGCCGACCCGCTGCGCCAGTTCCAGGGACTCGCGGTTGAGCCCCCGGGCGCGCCACAAATCGCCATCGGCGATCGCCAGGTTGGACAGGGTCGACAGGCACACCAGCCGCTGCCCGTAACGTTTCTGGGGCAAGGTTTCCAGGGCTTCGCTGCAATACAGCAGGGTCAGCTCGCGATTCCCGCGCCCACGGGCGACGATCCCGCTCAAGGCCAGCCATTGCGCCAGCATGGATTTCTGCGCAGTGGCCGAGGGGGCCGGCAGGAAGCGACTCAAATGGCTGGCCAGTTCCTCGGCGGCATCCAGCTGGCACGCCAGCCCCAGCGCCCAGCTGTACAGCACGATCAGCCGCGGGGTGCTGATCAGCAGGCTGTCGGGCAAGTCCATTTTCCAGCGCAGCAACATGCCGACGTTCTGTTCCGCCAGCAACTGTTCCTCGGACAGGTTCTGTACCAGGTTCGCCGCCACATCCAGGTGCCCGGCGCGCAACGCCTGCTCCACCGCTTCGTCCAGCAGCCCCTGGGCGTTGAACCAGCGACAGGCCCGCAAGTGCAGGCTGGCCGGCGGCAATACCGCGTTGGCGGTGGGCCGGGTGCGCAACAGGTCGGAGAACAGGTGGTGATAACGGTACCAGTGCCCCTGCTCGTCCAGCGGCACCAGGAACACCTGGTGGGCCAACAGGTAACGCAGGATCTCGGCACTGTCATGGGACTCGCGCAGCGCGTCGCACAGTTCGCTGCAGAAACGCTCCTGGGGCGCCGTGTCATAAAGAAACGACTGCACTTCGGCAGGCAGGCAATCGATGACTTCTTCCAACAGATAATCGCGAATCAGGCCTTCGCCGCCATTCAGCGACTGCGGCAAGGTTCCACCGCTGCCCGCCTCCAAGGCCGCCAGCAACCAGAAACGCAGGCCCGCTACCCAGCCTTCGCTGCGCAGGATCAGGCTTTCCAGCGCCTCGCCACGCAGCGAACTGCTGTGCCGGTCGAGCAGGGTCAGGGATTCGTCGTAGGTCAGGCGCAGGTCCTGCTCGTGCAATTCCAGCAACTGCCGCGACAGGCGCAGACGCGCCAGGTGCCAGTCCGGGCGCTGGCGGCTGGTCACCAGCACCAGCAGGCCGTCGGGTAAATGATTGAGGAAGAACTGCAGGCAGCGATCGAGCACCGGCCCCTGGGCCAGGTGGTAATCGTCCAGCACCAGCAACAAGGGAGACGCACTGGAAAGGTGGGCCGCCAACTCGTCGAGCAAGCCGTCCAGCCACTCTTCGAAGGCGAAGGGCTGGTGGCGCTGACGCATCTTCAGCAGCCCGAGGGATTGGCTGCCCAAATGGGCGAAATATTGCTGCAACCCCTCAAGCAGGCGCTCGAGAAAACGGCCCGGATCGCTGTCCCGACGGCTGAGCCCCAGCCACAGGCTGCGCCAGTGCGGCGGCAGGCTCTGGCAGAACTCCACCGCCAGCGAACTCTTGCCAAAACCGGCCGGTGCGCTGACCAACAGCAACCGGCCATCGAGGCCTGCGCTCAAGCGTTCGCACAGACGCGGCCGCAGTACGTAGCCGTCGGGCAAGGGTGGTCGGTAGAAGCGCCCTTCCGGCGCGGGAATGGGCGCACCGGCAGGCCCCTGGATACGGGACAGATCAGTCATGGCCAACTCTTATTGAAGTGCTGTTGTCGGCAATACAGATGTCGGCAGACTATCGGTAAAAAGCCCCCTGTTGAAGATTTTTGCTACAGATGGCTAGAAAAAGAATACAACCAGGTTTGTCAGCGCTCCCCGCGTACCTGTAGGGGCGAGTTTGCTCGCGATCAGAACAGCGCGGTTTTACCGGGAAGTCGCGTTGCCTGGAGTATTTTTCGCGAGCGAGCTCGCTTCTACAGGGACCACCCCGTGTTTTGTAGAAAAACCCAGACAATAAAAAACGCCCCGAACCAGTCGGGGCGTCGATCGAGGATGCGCCTCGATTTACCGCGGGTTAACGAACGCCATCCTGGCGCAGGGCCGCCGGGGTGAAGTCGCTGGTGGTGGCGGTGAAGCCGAAGTCATAGGCCGATTTCTCTTCGTTCTTCATGCCCAGTGCCAGGTAACGGCCCGACTGCAGGTCGTAGAGGGTTTCCAGGGCGTACCACGGCACTTGCTTGTCGTAGTAGTTCTCGGCATGCGCCTCGGCCACGCGCCACAGCTGGCCACGACCGTCGTAATGGTCGATCACTGCGGCCTGCCAGGTGTCTTCATCGATGTAGAAGTCACGCTTGGCGTAGATATGACGCTGACCTTCCTTCAGGGTCGCGACCACGTGCCAGACACGGCGCAGCTCGTAGCGAGCCAGGTCCTGGTTGATGTGGCCGGCCTTGATGATCTCGGCGTACTTCAGTTGCGGCGAGTCGAGCTTGTAGCTGTTGGAGGCGATGTACATCTCCTTCTTGCCTTCCAGCTTCCAGTCGTAGCGGTCCGGCGCGCCGTTGTACATGTCGAGGTTGTCGGAGGTACGCAGGCCGTCGGCCGCGGTACCCGGACCGTCATAGGACACTTGCGGGGCGCGACGCACACGACGCTGACCAGCGTTGTAGACCCACGCCGAACGCGGTTCCTTCACCTGGTCGAGGGTTTCGTGCACCAGCAGCACACCACCGGCCAGACGCGCCGGCGCGGTCACTTTCTGCTTGAAGTAGAACAGGATGTTGCCCGGGTTCGCCGGATCGTAGTCCTTCATCTTGTCGCGGAACACGAACTGGTCCTGGAAGTACACCAGGCTGAACGAGCCGTTGGCCTGTGGCGTCGCCTGGGTCACCAGACGGGTCACGCTGCCGCCGCGATAGCGGGTGATGTGGTTCCAGATGACTTCCACGCCGCTTTTCGGAATCGGGAAAGGAATGGCGGTCTTGAAGTTTTCCAGGCCGTTGCCGCCGCTGACCAGATTGGTCTTGGTGGCGTTTTCCTTGATCGCGGCGAACACGTCGGCGGGTACCGTAGCACCACGGTGGGAAGGATAGACCGGCATCTTGTAGGTTTCCGGGTAGCGCTTGAACATCGCGTACTGCCCCGGCGCCAGCTTGTCCTTGTACTGCTCGACGTTCTGCGCGGTGATGGTGAACTGCGGCTGCTCGCTGGCGTACGGGTTGGACAGGAAGCCCTTGCCGTCCACACTGCCGGCGTTGGTCGGCAAGGCTTTCCAGGCTGGAATGGTGCCGGCGGAGTTACCGGCCATTTCCGCGCCCATTGGCGTCAGGGAGGTGCCCAGCTTGGCCGCTTCATCGGCCGAGACCGCGGCCATGACCCCGGTCGCCAGCAGCGACAGCCCGAGGACACCGACCTGCAACAGACTCTTGGTTACTTTCATATTCTTGTTCTTCCTGAAAATGCAGTGCTTAGAAGTTCACGCCGAAACTGAGGGCCACGAAGTCACGGTCATCCACGGTGGTGTACTTGCCGTCGAAGAAGTTGGTGTACGCCAGGCTCGCGGTGTAGGTGTTCTGGTACTCGGCATCCACGCCCAGGCTGATGGCCTTGCGGCCTTCCTCGAAGTTGCCGCCAGGGCCAGGCGAGTAACCGCTGACGTCATGGGACCAGGCCACGTTCGGCTTGAGGTTCACACCGGCGAACACGTCGTTGTATTCCCAGATGGCACGACCGCGATAACCCCAGGAAGTCGAGGTGGTGAAGCCGTCGTCGTTACAGTTGCGGCTGCGATTGTTGGTCGCCGCGCCCGCCCCCGCGCCGTTGATGGTGCTGGTGTTGAGGATCTGCGAGCAGGTGTCCAGGCTGCCGGTGGCAGGCAGTTCGCCCGGGCCATAGACCGGATCGCGGCCGTAACGAACCTTGGAGGTGCTTTCCAGGCCGCCCACGTAAGTCAGGCCGACTTCACCGACCAGGGTCAGGCGGCTGGCGCCCATGACCTGATCGAAGAAATGGGTGAAGGTGGTCTGCAGCTGGGTGATCTCTTTACGGCGATAGCCATGCAGGTCCTGACCCGGCGCGCCGTCGAGCAGCGAGGCATTGGCCAGGGTGCCCCCCAGTGGGCGAACACCGGCGAACAGGATATCGGTGGAGTTCAGCTGCACCGGAGCGTTCGGGCGATAGCTGATCTCACCGCTCCACGCGGTACCGGTAGGCAAGGTGGTGGAGAAGCTCAGGCCGTAGAGGCGGATGTCCTCAGGGTACTCGACGAAGTACTCGGAGCTGCCCGCCACCACCAGTGGGCCCAGGGCGCGGAACGCCGCTGGCAAGGCCGCGACACGGTCGAAGACCGCCTGCGGAGCACCGGTGGCGCTGAAGATCGGCGCACGGCTGTGGTAGTTCATGAAGTACGCGCCGAACTCGGTGTCGAGCGGCTCGTACATGTACTTGAAGGACACGCCCCACTGCCCGCTGTCCCGTGCATCGCGGTCCGGGCCACGACGTACCAGCACGCCTTCCTGGTTGACGTCGACGCCCGCGGCGGCCAGTGGCCCCAGCGCAATCGATGGAATGGTCGAGCGTTTGTTCAGCACCCGCAGGTTGTCGCTGCAACCGTCGGCGATGATGTCCGGCTGGGAGAAGAAGGTGCCGCAGTTGTCGACGACGGTCTGGTCCCATTCCAGCTGATAGAAGGCTTCGGCCGAGAGGTTCTCGGTCAGGCTCTGGGAGACGTAGAACATGTTGACCGGAATCAGGCCTTCCTTGATCTCCGCGCCAGGACGGCGGAAAGCGGACACGTCGATCGGGTTGATCGAGTTGATGCCGCCGCCAATGAAGGTACTTTCACCCCAGCTCACGACTTGCTTGCCCAGACGCACGGAACCCGGCTGCTCGGCGATCGAGTAGTTGTGATAGATGAAGGCGTCGAGGATCTGCCCGCCGGAGGACTTGGCGCCTTCCTTGCGGTTGCTGTCGCTGATGTCCTTGAACTCGCGGCTTTCGTCCTTGAGCTCGAAGTCATACCAGTACTTGCCCCGGACGAAGACGCCGGTGTCGCCGTATTTCAGTTCAAGGTCATGGATGCCCTTGAAGATCTTGGAAAAGGTTTCGCCGCTTTTGAAGTTAGCGTGGCCATCGTCGGAGGTCTGGGACAGGCCATGACCGCCGTTGTTGACACCAATCAGATTCTTGTTGGGGCTCTGGGTAGACCAGCTCGCACCCAGCGATAGAGAAGAGTCGAACTGACCTTCGATTTCACCGATGTTGAAACTGACGCCGAAGGCAGGTCCGGCGAGCGTAGAGGCGAGACTGACGGCCAGAGGCAGTTTCGCCCGGCGCCAGAACTGGTTTACTGATGTCATCGACGCTACTCCATGTGCTTTATTGTTATGGCAGTGAGCACTTTTAAAAACGCTCTGAACGGGCGGAACCCAGTCAGCCCCGAAGTCGTTCAAAGTTGCATCGCCCCATGTTGTGCGGTTGCCCCGTTCTTAAAAATCCTTGGGCGGACTATAGCCAGCAGGTGGTACGGCTTGATCCCTCTAAAGTGTGATTTGCAGCCTCCAACCACTCTGGAACGGTCCTTTCGCCAGTCCGGCAAATGCCGGCACGGCAAGGATGGCTGAAAATTCGGATTTGACAAGGCAAGCGCTTGCTTGGTGGGCTCTACCGTGCCCTTTCGGGCACGGTAGGAGGTGTTTACAGCGTCGAAAGAAAGGTGCTGTTGTTGGCCTGCCATTCGGTGATGTCGAGGCGGATGCGCTTCTTGTCGAGCTTGCCGACACTGGTCTTGGGAATTTCAGTAACAAGGGCGATCTGACTGGGAATCGCCCACTTGCTCAAGTGCCCCTGTTCGACAAACGGCTTGAGATGCTCCTTGAGCTCCTTGGCCTCGATCGCACGCCCCTCGCGGACCACCAGCAAGGCAAACGGGCGCTCGCCCCATTGCGGATCGGGGATACCCACCACTGCTACTTCGCGTACCGCCGGGTGGCGGCTGATCAGGTCTTCCAGGGCCAGGGACGATACCCACTCGCCTCCGGTCTTGATTACATCCTTGATCCGGTCGCGAATATCGATCACGCCCATGCCGTCGAGGGTCGCCACGTCGCCGGTGTGCAGCCAGCCGCCCTCCCACAGCTCCGCGCCCTTCTGCGGCTCGTTGAAATAGCCTTCGGTCAGCCAGGGCGCGCGCAGCACCAGCTCACCCTGAGTCTCGCCATCGGCCGGCAGGAAGTTGCCGTCGCCATCGACAATCGCCGCCTCCACCAGAGGCCCGGGCACGCCGGCCTTGATCCGGTAGGAGGTGCGCTCATCCTCGGTACCCGCCAGCAGCTCTTCGTTGAGGTGGGCGCAGGACACCAGCGGCCCGGTTTCCGACATGCCATAGGCCGCCGTCAGTTGAATGCCCTTGGCCTTGGAGGCTTCGTACAGTGCACGGTTGAGCGCGCTGCCGCCGATGACGATCTTCCAGCCGCCGAAATCCGTGCCCTGGGCCGCCTTGGCATTGAGCAGCATCTGCAGGATGGTCGGTACGCAATGGGAGAAGGTGACCTTTTCCTTGCGCCACAACTCCACCAGGAGTTCCGGGTCGTAACGGCCGGGATAGACCTGCTTGAGGCCGAGCATGGTCGCCACATAAGGCAGGCCCCAGGCATGTACGTGGAACATCGGGGTAATGGGCATGTACACATCGCTGGTGCCCAGCAGGCGCACGCTGTCGATGCTGCCCATGATCACTGCCACACCCATGGTGTGCAGCACCAGCTGGCGATGGGTGAAGTACACGCCCTTGGGATTGCCGGTGGTGCCGGTGGTGTAGAAGGTGGTGGCCACCGAGTTTTCGTCGAAGTCCTCGAAGGCGTACTGGGTGCTCGCTGCCGCCAGAAGCTGCTCGTATTCGCCCACCAGGTTCGGCAGGTCGGCGCTCTTGTCCGGGCCGTCGGTCAGCAGCAGGGTTTTCTCCACCGTGGTCAGTTGCCCGGCGATCGCCTGGTAGAGCCCGACGAACTCACTGTTGACCAGCACGAAGCGGTCCTCGGCGTGGTTCATGGTGTACAGGATCTGTTCCGGTGACAGGCGCACGTTGATGGTATGGATCACCGCGCCGATCATCGGGATGGCGAACATGCACTCCAGGTAGCGATGGCTGTCCCAGTCCATCACCGCCACGGTATCCCCGGCCTTGACCCCGGCAGCCGTCAACACGTTCGCCAGCCTGGCCACGCGCTCGATCAGGGTTGGGTAGCTGTAACGCAGTTTGTCCCGGTAAACGATTTCACGGGTCTTCTCGTAACGGGTGCCGGACATCAGCAGCCGCTTGATCAATAGCGGGTATTGGTAGGCGCCTTCGGCTGGCGGAATAACGCGAGTCTGCAACATAAGCATCCCTTTTCGTGACTGCACGGTCGTGGCTGAAGAACGCTCACTCTAGAGCGCCGCTGGCTCTGCCAAATCAGCCAAAGGAATGATTTGCAGGGCCGTACGAATGCTAGCTCCAAGCCAGCATTCGTGCGACCGGGGATCAGCCCGCCTGCTTTCGTGGGAATGCCCTCACATAAGCGTCAAGCCGTTTGCTCGGCAAGCCCTTTGCAGGAATATCTCGGCGCCCTGAATCAGCTCAAAGCGCCAGATCCCATTACTTAGCCACGTGTACGGGCCCGTGCGGCTGCAACTGCTGTTGCAGGTAGTGGCGCAGGCGTTTTTCCACATCGCGGTTACTCGGCCTGGGCAACCCGGCCGGCCATTCGCCACGCGCCAGCGCGCGAATCGGCGCCTGCTGGCCCATGTCCCGGCGCTGGATCTGGCGCAGCCCCTGATCCCACCAGACGTGGCGGCAAGCCTCGACATAGGGCGAGAACGGGCCGCAGCTGCCATACAGCAGGTCGCGCCCGACCTTTTGCATGTCCTTGTTCTGCCGCCTCAAGTAGAACTTGATCCGCGAGCGCTGAAACAGCGACGGCAAGGGTTTGCGCCGTGGCACCTCGCGCTGCATGCGCAGCAACTCCGGCCGGAAGGCTTCGCCGTGACGCTGGAAGAACAGCGCCTGCATGGCGTGGAAGAAGTCCTTGTCGGAGAAGTAGTGATAGATGCAGTTCTTGCTTTCGCCCACGGATTGACCGCGCAAGGCAAATGACAGGGCGATCTGTTCCAGGGTGTGCAGGTCCTTGATGTGCGCGCTCCACTCATCGATCAAGGCAATCGAGGCCTGCATCAACGGACCATCGCCAGCCGTCAGACCACAGACCCCGCTGTTGAACAGGCGCTGGTCGTCGGATACCGACTGCCCGCTGGTCTGCAGGTAGCGGTCGAGCTTGACGAACTCGGGGCGGGTCCGGACTTCGGACCAGAGAAACTCGTCTTCATCGATCAGGTACTGGCCGGGTGCGATGCGATCGAACAGCCGCTGCGGATCGGCCTCGAACAAGGTGTCGGTATCGACAAACAGGGTCTTGTCCGCCAGCGCGAGCCCCGCGGCAAAGGCACAGGCCTTGCGGCGGTGGTAGTAGCCCTGGTCACCCTGCCACTCGATCAGCGTTTGCTCACTCAACGGCACCACTTGCACCGGCCAGCCGTGGTAATCCTCGGGCCGGTCGGTCATGACCCGGATCACCAGCGGCTCGGCACCCTTGTTCTGGTCGAGGGCCGTCAGAATGCTGAATTTCGCTTCATGGCGATAAACCTCTTTGCCGCCATAAACCAGATAGAGCAACTGCTGCGGTACTTTTTGTATCGTCATCAAGCGTCCGGTCTCGCGCGCTCTCCGGACAGCCAAGGGGCTCGATCTGCCGGAGTGGCATAAAAGCGGACGATTGTACGATTAATCCCAATTAATGATCAGAAATATCCGACCAACCTGGACGAGAAAGACCGGCTCAATGCATCTCGGTAAAGGCCAGCTTCACCCCGATGGCGATCAGCACCGCGCCCATGGTGCGGTCGAACCAGTGGCCCATGCGGGCAAAACCGGCACGGACTTTCTGCTGGCTGAACAGCAGCGCCACCAGGCAGAACCAGATAGCCGTCGCCGCCGCCAGGTACACGCCGTAACCAGCCTGGATGGCCAAGGGCGTGTGCGGATTGATGACCACGGTGAACAACGACAGGAAGAACAAGGTCGCCTTCGGGTTCAGGCCGTTGGTCACGAAACCGGAAGTGAAGGCGCCGCGCGCGGTGCGCTCGCCGGCTTCCAGGTGCAGGTTCTCGGTAGCGGGTTTGGCCGGCTGCGCCCGCAGGGCCTTGTAGCCGATGTACAGCAGGTAAGCGGCGGCGGCCCATTTCAACGCGTTGAACAGCACGATCGACTGCGACACGATCAGGCCGATGCCCAGCAGCGAATAGCCCACATGCAGGAAGATTGCGGTGCCGACGCCCAATGCCGTCCAGGTGCCGGCGCGGCGACCGTGGGTCACGCTTTCGCGCACCACGACGGCGAAATCCGGGCCTGGGCTGGCCACGGCAAGCAGGTGAATAAGGGCGACGGTCAAGAACTCGGCGAGGTACATGGACACTCCTGTGTATCTAATTATTTCATCTGTTAGGCTCGGCAGATTACGCCTTCAGACCCTCGTGCAAAAGGTACAGTTGATGACTAACAATCGCCGCGCCGTCTTCCTCGACCACAGTTCCCTGGACCTCGGCGACCTCGACCTCGGCGTGCTGCGCCACAGATTCGGCGAACTGCAACTGCATGACCGGACCAACCCCGAACAGGTGGTCGAGCGCTTGCAGGGAGCCCAGGTGGCAATCAGCAACAAAGTGCTGCTCAACGCCGAAACCCTGGCCGCCTGCCCCGAGCTGAAACTGATCCTGGTGGCGGCCACCGGTACCAACAATGTCGATCTGGCCGCCGCCCGCTCCCGAGGCATCACAGTCGCCAACTGCCAGGGCTACGGCACGCCATCGGTGGCCCAGCACACCCTCATGCTGCTGCTCAACCTCGCCACCCGCCTCGGCGATTACCGTCAGGCGGTCAGTGACGGTCGCTGGCAGCAGGCCCGGCAGTTCTGCCTGCTGGACTTCCCGATCGTCGAACTGCAAGGCAAGACCCTAGGCCTGCTGGGCCATGGGGAGCTGGGTGGCGCCGTCGCCCGCCTGGCCGAAGCCTTCGGCATGCGCGTGCTGCTGGGGCAGATTCCCGGCCGCCCGGCACGCCCTGATCGTCTGCCGCTGGATGAACTGCTGCCACAGGTCGATGCGCTGACCTTGCACTGCCCGCTCAACGAACATACCCGGCACCTTATCGGCGCCCGGGAGCTGGCCCTGCTCAAGCCCCAGGCCTTTGTGGTCAACACTGCCCGTGGTGGCCTGATCGACGAGCAGGCCCTGGCCGACGCCCTGCGCAGCGGCCACCTGGGCGGAGCGGCCACCGACGTGTTGAGCGTCGAGCCGCCGACCGCAGGCAACCCGCTGCTGGCCCATGACATCCCGCGGCTGATCGTGACCCCACACAACGCCTGGGGTAGCCGCGAAGCCCGGCAGCGCATCGTCGGCCAGCTGGCGGAAAACGCCCAGGCGTTTTTCAGCGGTACAGCGCTGCGGGTCGTCAGTTGATAAACTGCGCCACTTTTTTCCCAGGAGCAGATTATGGATCCGCGCAGTGAAGTACTGCTTCGTCAGGCTGACTTGTTTCAAGGCTCGCTGCTGCTGGCCGGACTGCCTGCCGATGACCTGCTCGGCCGCCTGCCGGCCGCTCATGGCTGGTGCTGGCATGCCGGCGATCAGGCCGCGCTGGACGCACGCTTCGCCGGGCGCAGCCACTTCGGCGTGACCGCACCCGAGCAAGGCTTTGCCAACGCCGTGCTGTTCCTGCCCAAGTCCAAGGAACTGACCGACTACCTGCTCAACGCCCTCGCCTCGCGCCTGGCCGGGCGCGAGCTGTATCTGGTCGGGGAAAAACGCAGCGGCATCGAACGCGCGGCCAAGCAGCTCAACCCTTTCGGCAAACCGCGCAAGCTCGACAGCGCGCGGCATTGCCAGCTGTGGCAAGTGACGGTAGACAACGCGCCGCAAGCCATCAGCCTGGAAAGCCTGGCCCAGGAATATGAACTGCCGCTGGCTGAAGGGCCGCTGAAAGTGGTCAGCCTGCCGGGGGTGTTCAGCCATGGTCGCCTGGATCGCGGCAGCGCCCTGTTGCTGGAACACCTGGACAAACTGCCCAGCGGTCATCTGCTGGATTTCGGTTGCGGCGCCGGGGTTCTGGGCGCGGCGATCAAACGGCGCTACCCGCATAACAGCGTGACCCTGCTCGACGTCGACGCCTTCGCTGCTGCCAGCAGTCGCCTGACCCTGGCCGCCAACGGCCTGGAAGCCGAGGTCCTGACCGGTGACGGCATCGATGCCGCGCCCATGGGCTTGAACACCATCCTGACCAATCCACCCTTCCATGTCGGGGTCCACACGGACTACCAAGCGACAGAGAACCTGCTGCGAAAAGCAGCCAAACATCTGAAAACAGGTGGTGAACTCCGGCTGGTAGCCAACAGTTTCCTGCGCTATCAACCGCTGATCGAAGAGCATCTCGGCCCCTGTTCGATCAAGGCCGAAGGCCAGGGTTTTCGCATTTACAGCGCCAAGCGCGGCTGAAAACCTTTTTGCAAAAGAACGCTTGCCGAATGGACTTTGCCTAGGCAGAATCCGCTCCGTCCTAGGGGAGTAGTCTCCCGCGAGCGTCACGCTCGCCCGGCATGCGTCAACATACTTGATCCTCAGATCATGGCGCATGCGACCCAAGAGTCCGCACAGACGGACCGCAGGGTTTGACAAGACCTATGACACGCACACCTTACCCGGGGCGGGAAGGCTGTACGTGTCATAGCCGTGTCGACCCGCCCCTTAGGAATGCCCTGATGCTGGATTCTCTACTAGTTCCCACAGCGATCGTTGCCTTGGCCGAAATCGGCGACAAGACGCAACTGCTTGCCCTCATTCTCGCCGCGCGCTTTCGCAAACCCTGGCCGATCATCGCCGGCATCGTCGCCGCGACCCTGGCCAACCATGCGGCAGCCGGTGCGGTAGGCGCCTGGTTCGGCAGCTTCTTCTCGGATGCGACCTTGCACTGGATCCTCGCCGCGAGCTTTACCGCGACCGCGCTCTGGACCCTGGTGCCGGACAAGATGGACGACGACGAAGCCAGCACCGCCCGCAAGTTCGGCCCCTTCCTGACCACACTGATCGCGTTCTTCCTCGCTGAAATCGGCGACAAGACCCAGATCGCCACCGTCATGCTCGCGGCGCAATACCCGGAACTGTGGCTGGTCATCATCGGCACCACCGCCGGCATGTTGATCGCCAACGTCCCGGTGGTACTGGCCGGCAACTTCGCGGCGGAGAAACTGCCCCTGACCCTGATCCGTCGCCTCGCGGCTTCGGCGTTCTTCATCCTGGCCATCGTCGCGGTGTACAAGGCCATGCAGAGCAGCGGCTGGTTGTAAGCGCCTCACCAGCAGGCGCGCCTCCAGGCAAACCTGCGGGCACAAAAAAGCCCCGAAGCAGTCGGGGCTTTTTTTGCAGGGGCCGGCTTGTTCACGACGCAGTCGTCAGCAGCGGCACCAGACGATCAGGGCTTCTTGGCCTGCTGGTACAACGGCATCACCTTCGGAATCGCCGCTTCCAAGGAGGAAATACGACTGCCGGACGCCGGGTGAGTACTGAGGAATTCAGGTGGCGCGCCTTCCGAGGCCTTGCTCATTTTGTTCCACAGGGTGATGGCCGCGTTCGGGTTGTAGCCGGCGCGGGCCGCCAGTTCCAGGCCGATCAGGTCGGCTTCGTTTTCATTGCCGCGGCTGTTGGGCAGAGTCATCAACAGGTTGACCCCGTTGTCGCCCACGGCGACTGCTTCCTGCGGTGCGCCGGCGATCAGGGCGATCTGCTTCAGCGCGCTGACACCGTAGGCCTTGGACATCGCTTCACGGCCATGCTCGCGCAGGGCGTGGGCGATTTCATGACCCATGACCGCGGCGATTTCGTCATCGGTCAGTTGCAGCTTCTCGATCAGGCCGCTGTAGAAAATGATCTTGCCGCCAGGACCGCAGTTGGCGTTGAGCTCATCGCTCTTGATCAGGTTGACTTCCCAGTTCCACTGCGCGGAATCCGGGCGGAAGACCGGGGCCTGGGCAATCAGCCGATTGGCGATCGCCTGGATGCGCCTGGCATTGGCACTGGACTTGTCCAGCACGTTCTTGCTGTTCGCTTCGCCGATCTTCTGCTGATAGGACTGCGCGTAGGACTGGTTGACCTCATCGCTCGACAACATGCTGAACATGTACTGCTTGCGATCGACCCCGACAGCACCGCCGCTGGTGGTGTTGACCGACTGGCAACCCGACAGCAGCAACGCGGCGGTGAGTGCACCCAAAACCTGCTTCTTACTCATGAAAACGCTCCCTGAAAACATGGCGCGTATCCTAGGCGCAGTTGTGTATCGACGCCAGATACAACGGACGTGTAGCACGCTGTTTTCAGCTACTGGGCAGCGTAGGAAAAAATTCACAGAACCCTCCCCGCCGCGCCCGACAACGGCCGGCAGCTGTCCATTTGCGACATGCCAGCCTACAAAGCAGTCATTTTTCCGATCCTCGCTCATGGTCGGCGAGGGCCTTGCCGATACAGCGGGGCAGACGTCATTCCTGCGTCCGGAGCCCTTATGAAATTCAAGTCGATCCAGTTTTCCGTGGCCGCCCTGGCCGGTGCCATCGTCCTCAGCGTGGTCGTTGCCCTGGTGCTGTACGCCCTGTTCGCCGGCGCCCGGACCCAGGAGATGGTGCAGCAGCAAACCCAGGCTCAGTTCGAGCAAGTCATCGAGCAGCGGCTGGTCGGGCTGGCTCAGACCCAGGTCAGCCAGATCCAGCGTGAACTCGAGGCGCCCCTGCTGATCGCCGGCGGGCTGGTGCGGGTCAACGCGCTGATCGGCAGCAAGGGCGCGGACGGCAATCCACAGCTCAATCTCAGCCGTGAACAGTTGATCAACCTGATCAAGGAAAACGTCACGCAGAACCCGAAGATTCTCGGTGCCTATATAGGCTGGGAAAAGAATGCCATCGACCATAACGACAGCGCCTATGTCGACACCAAGGTGGTGGGTATCGATGCCAGCAACGGGCGCTTCCTGCCGTGGTGGTTCCGCAACGAAGACGGCAGCCTGGGCCTGGACAAACTGGTGGACGTGGACGACCAGAAAGTCCTGTCCACCGGCGTACGCGCCAGCGAGTACTACCTGTGCTCCAAGGAAAGCAAGAAGTCCTGTGTGATCGATCCGGCGCCGTACAAGGTCGGCGACAAGATCGTCATGCTCGCCTCCTTTATTGAGCCCATCCTGCTCGACGGTGCCTTCCAGGGCATAGTCGGCGCCGACCTGTCGGTGAACTTCATCCAGGAAATGCTCCTGGGCGCCAACCAGAAGCTCTACAACGGCGTGGGCGAAATGGCCCTGATCGGTGGCAATGGCCGGCTGGTGGCTTACACCAAGGACCCGAGCAAGTTCGGCGAAAAGGTCAGCGACATTCTCGACAGCGAGGAAGTCGCCAAGCTGGGCAACCTCAAGCGCGGCGAAGTGAACTACAACGTCGATCAGGCCAACGGGCGGATCGAGCTGTACCTGCCGTTCGGCATCGGCCAGACCGACGCCCGCTGGACCCTGATGCTGCAACTGCCGCTGAATGCCGTCATGGCCGACCTGCAGAAACTGCAGAACGACCTGGCCGAACAGCGCCAGGCCGACACCTTCGGCATGGCCATGGTCGGCCTGATCATCGCCGGCCTCGGCCTGCTGGTGATCTGGCTGGTGGGCCACGGCATCGCCCGGCCGCTCAAGCAGATGGTGGCCATGCTCGACGATATCGCCCAGGGCGAAGGCGACCTGACCCGCCGCCTGAGCAGCGACCGCGCCGACGAACTGGGCTCGATCGCCAAAGGCTTCAATACCTTCCTGGCCAAACTGCAGGCGATGATCAGCCAGGTGGTGACCTCGGTGCAGAGCGTCAGCGACTCCTCCGAACACACCGCCGATATCGCCATTCGCACCAACCAGGGCGTGCACAAGCAAATGGCCGAGATCGACCAGGTGGCCACCGCGGTGCATGAAATGACTGCCACCGCCCAGGACGTGGCCCGCAACGCGACCCAGGCCGCGCAAGCCGCCAACCATGCCGACCAGGCCGCCAGCCAAGGCATGCGGATCGTGCGCGACACCTCGACCGCCATTGGCGCCCTGGCCGTGGAAATCGGCCGGGCAGTGGGCGTCGTGCAGACCCTGGCCAAGGACAGCGAGAACATCAACGCGATCCTGATCGCCATTCGCGGCATCGCCGAACAGACCAACCTGTTGGCCCTCAACGCCGCCATCGAAGCCGCACGCGCCGGCGAACAGGGCCGCGGTTTTGCCGTGGTGGCCGACGAAGTGCGCAACCTGGCGCAGAAGACCCAGCAGGCGACCGAAGAAATCCAGTCGATGATCCAGCAGCTGCAGCAAGGCACCCGCGATGTGGTGCGGGTCATGGAGGACAGCCAGAACCGCACCGACGAAAGCGTGCAGCACGCGGCGAAAGCGGCCGAGGCCCTGGAAACCATCACTCAGGCCGTGTCGGTGATCAACGACATGAACACCCAGATCGCCAGCGCCGCCGAAGAGCAAAGCGCCGTCGCCGAGGACATCAACCGCAACGTGATCAATATCGGCCAGGTGGCCAACGAAGTGGCGGGCGGCGCCGACGAGTCCAGCGCGGCCAGCGCCGGCCTGACCAAGCTGGCCGAGCAGCAGCGGCGCCTGATCAATCAGTTCAAGGTCTGAAATCTGCGAAAGGTCCTTTGGACCTTATCGCGGGCAAGCCTCGCGCCTACGGACGGATCAGCCCGGGGTCAGGCATTCCGGGGCATTGAGCTTCGGATCGTTCACCAGGTTGGCCAGCACCCGCTCGCGCAAGGCGGCCGGCGGGCTGGCCAGCAAGGCTTGCAACACCGGCAATGGCGTCTCTGGGTCGAGCCAGGCTTCCTGGCCCTGGGCATCGAGGATCAATGGCCGACGCTGGCTGGCCGCCGGCTGGGTGACCACCGCGGTGCTCAGCCAGACCTGTTCCTGCACCGGATAGGCCTCCCAGATCGCCGCGAAGAACAGCGACGAGCCCTCCCCCGGCGTCAGCCAATACGGGCGCTTGCGGGTGCCGCCACGCCATTCGTAAAAACCGTTGGCCGGCAGCAGGCAGCGGCGCTGGCGAAAGGCTTCGCGAAACATCGGCTGTTCGGCCAGGGTTTCGGCGCGGGCATGGGCGGGGGTGCGCGACAGGTCGGTCAGCCAGGGCGGCGTCAGGCCCCAGCGGGCGCGGGCGAGGTTGCGCTGGCCGTCGCTGCTGCGCAGGATCAGCACCGAATCGTTGGGCGAAATATTCCACTGCGCCTGCTGATCCGCCGGAAATCCGGGCAAGGCGGCAAACGCTTGGTTCCAGCGAAACAGGGCATAACGTCCACACATGGGGCAAACAACTCTCGGAAAATCGGCGGCCAGCCTAACAGATCAGCACGCCGGCATGATTGGCCGGCTCGTCGCCGGGCATCGGCAGCGCGGCATTGTACGCGGCGATCAGTTCCCGAGCGTATTGCGCCTGGTCGTTATCCACCGCCAGCCCGAGCAGGCCGAACGCCGGCAACTCACCGGTGCCGCCGAGCAAATCCCGCCCCACCAGGTGTGCCTCGATCCCCTCGCTGGCCAGCATGCCCTGGAGCAATTCCCCTTCCAGCAGGTTTTCCGGTTCGTAGACTCGCTGCATATAACCCCCTCACTCGTTTTCGCTGCGCACCTCGAGCATCCATTCCTCACCGTCGGTCTGCAGCGTGAACACAATGGGCCGGCAACAGACCGGACAGTCCTCGATGTACTGCTGATCGCCCCCGGACAGGTCCAGCACGGCCTCGGCCTCTTCACCGCAGTAGGGACATTGATAGCGTTCGGTTTCCAGCATCGCGGCCTCCGGAGTGACTTGTGCGTATAATCGCCGGTCTATTTGCAGGGCTATTGAGATCTGAGCTTACTTTTCAGACCGCGCCCGGCTATTTTTCGATCCAAACCTTTTCTTACCTAGCCGTTTCCAACAAGAGAGCATGATGGGCGAATTCGATGCCATCCGACCTTACGACGACAGTGAAGTACCAGCGGTGCTGGCTCGACTGCTCGGCGACAAGGCGTTTCTAGATATCCTCACCCACTTCCGCTTCCCGCGCTTTGCCGGCGCTTTCGGCTGGCTGCTCAAACCCCTTATAGCTCATCGGCTGCGTCGAGAGTTCGCCGCGGTCACTTCGGTGGCGACCCTGCAGGACAAGGTCGAGTTCTACGTCGACCACACCATCGAACGGGCCACCGACGGTGTGACCTACACCGGGGTCGAGCAATTCAAATCCGGCAGCGCCTACCTGTTCATCGCCAACCACCGCGACATCGTGATGGACCCGGCCTTCGTCAATTACGCGGTGTACCACGCCGGGTTGCCAACGCCACGTATCGCCATCGGCGACAACCTGCTGCAAAAGCCCTTCGTCAGCGACCTGATGCGCCTGAACAAGAGCTTCATCGTGCACCGTTCGATCACCGGGCGCCGGGAAAAGATGGCCGCCTATCAGCTGCTGTCGGCCTACATCAACCACTCGATCCGCAACGATTGTGCGTCGATCTGGATTGCCCAGGCCGAAGGCCGGGCCAAGGACGGCGACGACCGTACCGAGTCGGCAATCCTCAAGATGTTCCACATGAGCCGCAAGGACGAGCCGTTTGGCGAGGTCATCCAGTCGCTGAACCTGACCCCGGTGTCGATCAGCTACGAATACGACCCTTGCGATCAGGCCAAGGCCCGCGAGTTGTATATCCGCGCCACCACCGGCAGCTATACCAAGGCTCCGGGCGAGGACGACATCAGCATCGCCAAGGGCATCACCGGCTATAAGGGCCGGGTCCACGTGAACTTCGCCGCGCCGATCAGCGAGCTCTTCGAGGACACCAAGCAATTGGCGGTGGAGATGGACCGGCAGATCCTCGGCGGCTACCGCCTGTTCCCGGTGCATTACCTGGCCTACGCCCAGTGGAGCGATGCCGACCCGGCGTTGCAGGTTCCGAGCGCGGCCCAGGTGTTCCCGGCGGACGAACTGGCCAAGGCCCAGGAAGAGTGGCAACGACGCCTGGACGCCTGCCCGGAGGAACATCGCCCATACCTGGTGCTGCAATATGCGACGCCGGTACGCAATCAGTATCGGGTCAAGGCGGGACTGGCCTTGCCATAACGCTTACCGCACACAACAACGGCGCCTTCGGGCGCCGTTGTCGTTTTTGTACCTTGATTGCGAACAACGTCCCTTGCAGGAGCTAGCTTGCTCGCGATAGCGATCTCAAGGCCTATCAGAACCGCGTGCTGATCCACGACACCAGCAACGCCAGCCCCAGGCAGGCGAAACCGAAGCGGTAGAAGAAGCGGTTCATGCGCAAGGTCGCATCATCCAACGCCTGCGCCGGTAGCTGCTCTTGGGAGCGAGATTGGCCCTGGGCGGCCAGATTGGCCAGCGCACGCTGCTCGCGACGTCGGGTGGCGTGCAACAACCAGCTGCCAGGAAAGGCGAACAGCAAGGCGAGAATATTGATCAGCTTGGCGGGGTGGGCGCTGAACAGCGACCAGATCAGTTGCAGCGACATCACGAACCTCGAATGAAACCGGATAACGAGCCCTGGCGACTCGCGGCGCGGATTTTACCCAAAGGCCCACTTTCTGCCTGGGCTTTCCGACAGATAACAAGCCGCCGGCCGGTTAATTCGTCCTGTCATACGTTCGTCATATAAACAGGCCAGTCTGGCGCCCCTCGAAACCGACACGGAGCTTGTCATGCTGCACGCAGAAAACCAGGATCGCCTCTACCTGATCGCCCCCAGCGACGAACAGGAAGCCTTGGTCGGTGGCCTGGCCTTCAACGTCCAGGACCGCCACTGGCTGGTGTATTGCGCCCTCGGCGGGCACCAGCATGCCGACCTGCCGGAAACCGATCTGCTGACAGGGGTCAGCGTGCTGGATTTTTACGTCGAGGCGGCGTGAGGCCAGGCTCGAAACAAATCGACAGCCAATAAAAAGCCCGGCTTCTGTGGAAGCCGGGCTTTTTTGTGTCCGGAGCTTAAGGCGTCAAGCAAGGCTCTTTGAGCCTTATCGCAACCTGCGGCAGCGGCCACAGGCTCAGATTATTCGCCGAGGATCTGGCCGATGCTCGGGTCCTTGAACAGACGGGTCAAGGCGTCGCTGAGTACGTCGCTGACCAGCTTGGTATTGGTTTCCTGGTTCGGCGCCATGCCGAAACGCTGGTCCAGGGACGCACCGTAACGACCGCTGTAGCGGCGGTTGGCGTTCTGCACATCGGAGCGGAAGGTCGCGCCGATGGTGGCCTCAGTCACGTACAGGCCTTCCTTGGGCGACTGATACTTCAGCTCGGCCAGGGTCACGGTCAGTTGCGGAGCGTTCAGCGCGTTGGCGGTCGGGGTAAAGCCCAGCAGGCGTACCGCGGCTTCGGCCTGGGCCTGCAGCTTCGGCAGGATCTGCGCGCCCTGGACGGTGATCGCGCTGGTTTCAGGGTACAGCCCGCCGCGGGTACCCAGGGTTGGCGACGGACGGCCATCGACCACTTTCACCACCACAGGCTGGCCATGGCCGACCGGCGCGAGCTGAGTGGTGAGCTTCGGTTCCGGGCTGAGTTGTTGCGGACTATGGGCGCAGCCAGCCAGCGTCAAACTGGTCACAGTGATCAAACCGAACAACAGGCGTTGCAACATACTCATTTCTCCAGAAATCAGGCACAGACAGGCGCGCAGTATAGCGGGGGTCAGCGGCCGCGAACCAGCGGCCCGGCGCGAGTCAGTCAGCTCCCATACAGGTTCGGTACAAGGCGCTTCCTGTAACCTTCCCGTCACAGGCATTACATGGCCATGTAACGCCCAGGCGGCATTCTTCATCGCAACAGCCCAACAGGTACATCGCCATGCATTTCCTCTGGTCCTTGTTCGCTCCGCGCCAGAAATACCGCAGCTTCGCCAAGCTCGACCCGCAGGGCCGCTGCCAGGCTTTCAAGCACTGCAAAGTGCCGCCAATGGGCGACGGCTGGGTGGAAATCGAGGAAATCCGTCTCAACTGGTTGCACCAGCCGCTGCCTGCCAGCGCCCGTGTCAGCCCACGCATTGCCCGTGCCCGGGTGCAACCAATGATGGCCACCTGACCAAAAGCCTAATAAAAGTCATTAAACAGGATCATTTCTGCGCGTTTCTTCGTTACAATCTCCCCCCGATTATAAGGACGTCTCCTGATCGGGCCTCGCAGCATCGCTGATGCATCAGCTTCAGCTCCCCCGCATTGCCCACAGAGAGCCGCCCACACAGATCGAGTGAAGCCGGCGTGCTTGCTGTTCATCTTGCAAACCACCGCTTTTCGCGCATCTGCAGAGCTGCCATTGCTCGGCCACTGAGCTGTTCGCCCGTTAATGCCACGTGCTCCATGTCGGCATTCACCCCTCGGGCCGGTGCCAGGCTTGGACAGCCCTTTTTTGAGGTTCACGTCTTCAAAAGAGCGTGAAAAAACGGGTTTTCACAACTTCACAAGAGTGTGGCGAGCAAATGAATAGTTTTGCGTCTGTACTGGCACCATTAGCGTCTACAACAGCCCGATTACACAGGACCGAGCACGCCTCAGATACTTGCGCTTGAAGCCTGTCCGCTACGGATTTGGTTGCACAAACGGACTCTTGACCATAAGTCGAATTGCCTGCCCTGCCCCGAAATGCGTTCATACGCGGATCAGGCCCGGTTGGTAGCGTCCGTCGAAGTTGCAAAAAATTGCGAAGATTCGGACATGGCGATCCTGGCCATGAGTGACCCGGGGCATAACGTGAACCGCCCCCCTACTCCTGGCAGCTATGCCGTCAATTTGGTGCTGCAGATTTTGGAGACGCGTTAATGGCGCATAACGAAGCAGTAGACGTCGTATTGGTTGGGGCCGGCATCATGAGTGCCACCCTCGCTGTACTGCTCAAAGAGCTCGACCCCGCGATCAAGCTGGAAGTCGTCGAGCTGATGGATTCGGGTGCCGCGGAGAGTTCCAACCCGTGGAACAACGCCGGTACCGGCCACGCCGGCCTCTGTGAGCTGAACTACACGCCACAGGCCGCCGACGGTTCCGTCGATATCAAGAAAGCCGTGCACATCAACACCCAGTTCGAGGTGTCGAAGCAGTTCTGGTCCTACCTGACCAAGAAAGGCACCTTCGGCTCGTCCAAGTCCTTTATCAGCCCGGTGCCGCACCTGAGCTTCGTCCAGGGCGACAGCGGTGTGTCCTTCCTGAAGAAACGCTATGAAGTGCTGAGCAAGCACCACGCTTTCGCGGACATGGAATACACCGAAGACAAGGCCAAGATGGCCGAGTGGATGCCGCTGATGATGCCGGGGCGCCCGGCTGACGAAACCATCGCCGCCACCCGCGTGATCAACGGCACCGACGTCAACTTCGGCGCCCTGACCAACCAGTTGCTCAAGCACCTGACCAGCGCACCCGATGCCCAGGTCAAGTACTGCAAGCGCGTGACCGGTCTGAAACGCAACAAGGACAACGGCTGGACCGTCAGCATCAAGGACGTCAACAGCGGCAACAGCCGTGAAGTCGACGCCAAGTTCGTGTTCCTCGGCGCTGGCGGCGCGGCGCTGCCGCTGTTGCAGGCTTCGGGCATCGAGGAAAGCAAAGGCTTCGGCGGCTTCCCGATCAGCGGCCAGTGGCTGCGTTGCGACAACCCGGAAGTGGTCAAGCACCACCAGGCCAAGGTCTACAGCCAGGCCGCGGTCGGTTCGCCACCGATGTCCGTGCCGCACCTGGACACCCGCGTGGTCGATGGCAAGAAGTCCCTGCTGTTCGGACCCTACGCCGGCTTCACCACCAAGTTCCTCAAGCACGGTTCCTTCATGGACCTGCCGATGTCGGTTCGCGCCGGCAACATCGGCCCGATGCTGGCCGTGGCCAAAAACAACATGGACCTGACCAAGTACCTGGTCAGCGAAGTGATGCAGTCCATGGAGCAGCGCCTGGAATCCCTGCGTCGCTTCTACCCTGAAGCCAAAGCCGAAGACTGGCGCCTGGAAGTGGCCGGCCAGCGGGTGCAGATCATCAAGAAAGACCCGAAGAAAGGTGGCGTGCTGCAGTTCGGCACCGAGCTGGTCGCGGCCAAGGACGGCTCCCTCGCCGCACTGCTCGGCGCTTCGCCGGGCGCTTCGGTGACCGTCTCGATCATGCTGGAACTGATCGAACGCTGCTTCCCGGCCAAGGCGGCTGGCGAGTGGGCCAGCAAGCTCAAGGAAATCTTCCCGGCCCGTGAAAAGGCCCTGGAAACCGACGCCGCGCTGTACCGCAAGATCAACAACGAGAACAACGTCAGCCTGGAGCTGGTCGAGCAGAGCAGCGAAGCCGAAAGCTACGCTTAAGCCGCTCTCATGAAAAACGCCCCGCTCTCTTGGAGAACGGGGCGTTTTTTATGGCTGTTTTAAAGACAGCCACAGCCAGGGCGGCGCATTTTCAGCCGCGAGCTTTTTCGATCAGCTCGATGTAGTCGGCGGCGTTGCGCTGGTCCTGGATCAGGGCCACGAAGTCCTTGCCGTGTTCGTCCTTGCCGTCCAGGTCGTAGCCAGCCTCGACGAAGAACGCCAGGAAACGCTCGAAATCGTCGATACGCAGGCCGCGATAGGCCTTGATCAGCTTGTGCAGGGACGGCGAAGTGGCGTCGGCCGGCTCGAAATCGAGGAACAGTTTGATCTGCACATCGCCGATCTCGTCACCAATCACTTGTTTCTTATCTTTACGCATTGCCGACTCCAGCTCGCAGACATTTCACGGGGCAGGCAGTTTACCCCCAGGCCGCGTCAGGCCTCAACGCGAGCGTACCGCGCCGGTGTGCAGATCGGCCCAGATGTGGCCGTTGGCGTAGCTGAGAAACTGGCAATACACCGTGTCGTTGCGCAACAGGTCCATCACCACCCGATACTGGGCCAGCGGGTAGAACAGGGTGAGGGTCTTGCTCTTGTCGTCGAACTGCGGCTTTTTCAGGCTTTTGCTCTCGCCGTCGAAGTTCACCAGCACCTGGCTGATGGTCGCGCCCTTGTTCAGCGGCTTGCCCTTGAGGCGGATCAACAGCGGCGAGGTGACCGGGATCGGTTGCTGGTTGGACTGGCGCTGGCTGCCGATGACCACCGAGTACTCGGTGACCTGCAGCAGCTGTTGCTGCTCGGGGGCGGCATCACGCAGGGTCAGGTCATCGGGCGGCAGGAACTGCCCGTGCATGGGCGCCGGGGCAGCAGCCAGGGGCAGGCTCAGGATCAGAAGAAAGGCCGCGCAACTGCGAATCAAAAGGCTCATGACAGGCTCCGGACACAAGGCCTGGCACTCTAGCATGGGTCAGCGCAGTTTTTTGCAGGCGCGGCTACAGCTCAAGCGCGAGGATGGCGCTCAGTCGAACTGGGCGCGCATCCAGGCCTGGTATTCGGCCACGCCCGGCTCACCCTCGCGGGGCGCCCAAGCGGCCAATTCACCCTCGCCGACCGGACGATAAGGTCCGGCCTTGCACTCGAACATCAGGCTATCGGGCTCAAGCACCACCAGGCCGTGGTAGACGCCGAACGGTAGGTCGACGCCCATGCAATCACCACCCGCCTGCAGCACACGTTTGTCCAGCACCTGACCAGCGTCGTCGAAAATCAGCAGGCCCAGGCGCCCCTTGAGCACCAGCAAAGTCTCGGCCTTGTCGTCACTCAGGTGGCGATGGGGCGGGATGTAGGTGGATGGCTGCAGCCCCACTGCCATGCGGTGACAAGGCTCTTGCATCTGGTGGAAGTTGTGGTGGTGGCGACCACGGGGGCTGGCCGAGGCCTTTTCGACCAGTTCGGCAAACAGCGACTGATCCAGAAAGCTCGGCTGGCTCATGAGTTACATGCCTTTGACGGCAAAGATGCCGGCAGCGTTACGCCAGTAACCCTTGTAGTCCATGCCGTAACCGAAGATGTAGCGGTCCACGCATGGCAGGCCAACGTAGTCGGCTTTCAGGTCGGGACGGGCCTTGCGGTCGTGGTCCTTGTCGATCAGCACGGCAGTGTGCACCGCACGGGCGCCAGCGTGTTTGCAGAAGTCGATGATCGCGCCCAGGGTATGACCTTCGTCGAGGATGTCGTCGATGATCAGCACGTCACGGTCGATGAAGGACACTTCCGGCTTGGATTTCCAGAACAGCTCGCCGCCGCTGGTTTCGTTGCGATAGCGGGTGGCGTGCAGGTAGGAAGCTTCCAGCGGGAATTTAAGATGGGTCAGCAGCTTGCCGGAGAAGATCAGGCCACCGTTCATCACGCAGAAAACCACCGGATTGCGCTCCGCCAGTTGTTCATTGATTTGTGCACCGACTCGGGCGATGGCCGCCTCGACCTCAGCTTCGGTGTACAGGCAGTCAGCCTCGCGCATGATTAGACGGATATGCTCGAGATCAGCGGACATGGCGCTCTCCAGGGGGTGGCAGTTTCGGAAAAGCGGGCAAAGGTACGCATCCGGCCCGGTCAGATCAAGCGTTTCTGGACTAACGTACTTAGATGTCTATAGGACAACACCCTCGGATAGATTAATCTAGGCCGGTTTTTTTGCCCGCCGCCGGAGCCTTTCCCTATGCCCATCCGTGAGATCCGCCATCCGCTGATCCGACACAAACTTGGCCTTATGCGCCGCGCCGACATTAGCACGAAGAACTTCCGGGAGCTCGCTCAGGAAGTCGGTGCCCTGCTGACGTACGAAGCCACCAAAGACCTGCCGCTCGAATCCTATGAGATTCCGGGCTGGTGCGGCCCTGTCCAGGTCGAGAAGATCGCCGGCAAGAAGATTACCGTGGTGCCTATCCTGCGCGCCGGTATCGGCATGCTCGAAGGCGTGCTCAGCCTGATCCCGGGCGCCAAGGTCAGCGCCGTGGGCGTGGCCCGCAACGAGGAAACCCTGCAGGCGCACACCTACCTGGAAAAACTGGTTCCGGAAATCGACGAACGCCTGGCCATGATCATCGACCCGATGCTCGCCACCGGCAGCTCCATGGTCGCGACCATCGACCTGTTGAAAAAGGCTGGCTGCAAGGACATCCGCGCCATGGTGCTGGTCGCCGCCCCCGAAGGCATAGAAGCCGTCGAGAAAGCTCACCCGGACGTGACCATCTACACCGCTTCCATCGATCAGAAACTCAACGAGCACGGCTACATCATCCCGGGCCTGGGCGATGCCGGCGACAAGATCTTCGGCACCAAGCAGAAGGACGCCTGAGCATGCAGGATGAGTTCAACGATCCGCTCTGGCGCCAGGTGCTGTCTGGCGCGCAGATGCTCTTCGTGGCCTTTGGCGCGTTGGTGTTGATGCCGCTGATTACCGGTCTCGACCCCAACGTGGCGCTGTTCACGGCGGGTCTCGGGACTCTGTTGTTCCAGCTCGTGACCGGGCGCCAGGTGCCGGTATTCCTGGCCTCCAGCTTTGCCTTCATCACCCCGATCATTCTCGCCAAGGGCCAGTTCGGCCTGGCCGCGACCATGGGCGGCGTGATGGCGGCCGGTTTCGTTTATACCTTCCTGGGCCTGGCGGTGAAGATCAAGGGCACCGGTTTCATCGACCGGCTGCTGCCGCCGGTGGTGATCGGTCCGGTGATCATTTCCATCGGCCTGGCCATGGCGCCGATCGCCGCCAACATGGCGATGGGCAAGGCCGGCGACGGCACCGAGCTGATCCATTACCAGACGGCAATGATGATCTCGATGCCGGCGCTGCTGACCACCCTGATCGTCGCGGTGTTCGGCAAAGGCATCTTCCGCCTGGTGCCGATCATCTCCGGCGTTCTGGTGGGCTTTGCCCTGTCGTTCTACTTCGGTGTGGTCGATACCGCGAAGATCGCTGCGGCGCCCTGGCTGGCCCTGCCGCACTTCACCGCGCCGGAGTTCAACTGGCAGGCGATCCTGTTCATCGTCCCTGTGGCCCTGGCTCCCGCCATCGAGCACATCGGCGGGGTGATCGCGGTCGGCAGCGTGACCGGTCGCGACTACCTGAAGAAGCCTGGCCTGCATCGCACCCTGTTCGGTGACGGCATCGCCACCACCGCGGCCGGCCTGTTCGGCGGTCCGCCCAATACCACCTACGCCGAAGTGACCGGCGCGGTAATGCTGACCAAGAACTACAACCCGAAAATCATGACCTGGGCGGCGATCTTCGCCATCAGCCTGGCGTTCATCGGCAAGTTCGGTGCGCTGCTGCAAAGCATTCCGGTTCCGGTGATGGGCGGGATTCTCTGCCTGTTGTTCGGTTCGATCGCGGCGGTGGGCATGAACACCCTGATCCGTCACAAGATCGACCTGGGCGAAGCCCGCAACCTGGTGATCGTTTCGGTGACCCTGGTGTTCGGGATTGGCGGGGTATTGATCGGTACCGGTACCGGTCCGGACGACTTCGGCCTGAAAGGGATCGCCCTGTGCGCCATCGTCGCGATTGCGCTGAACCTGATCTTGCCGGGCAACGATGGCTGGAAGAACAAGAAGGCTGACGAGCCGCTGATCTGAGGATCTGCGTCAGCCGGAAACCTATCGCGGGCAAGCCTCGCTCCTACAGACGGTGTTGTCAGTAGGAGCGAGGCTTGCCCGCGATGCTTTTACAACGCCAAAGGCGCGCGCTCGCACAAGGCGTTCAATGCCTTGGCCCATTGCGGGTCGTCGTTCAGACACGGCACCAGCACCAACTCCTCCCCTCCTGCTTCGCGGAACTGCTCGCGACCGCGATCGCCGATCTCTTCCAGGGTCTCGATGCAGTCGGCGACGAACGCCGGGCACATCACCAGGATCTTCTTCACCCCCTGCCGGGCCAGCTCATCCAGGCGTGCCTCGGTGTAGGGTTCGATCCATTTGGCACGCCCCAGACGGGACTGAAACGACACCGACCACTTGCCATCCGGCAGCCCCATGCGCTCGGCAAATACCCGGGCCGTGTTCAGGCACTGGCCGCGATAACAGGTGGCGGCCACCTCGGGGGTCGCGTCGCGGCAGCAATCGCCTTCCAGGCTGTGGCCGGGATTGAGCTTTTCCAGGTGCCGCTCGGGCAAGCCATGGAAGCTCAGCAGCAGATGATCGAAATCCTGTTGCAGGTGCGGCCTGGCACTGGCCACGAGCGCGTCGAGGTACTCCGGCTGATCGTAAAACGGCTGCAGCACCGAAAGCTGCACATCCAGCTTCTTGTCCCGAATCACCCGCCGGGCTTCTTCCACCACCGTGGTCACGGTGCTGTCAGCGAACTGTGGATAGAGCGGCGCCAGGGTGATCCTCTTCTGCCCCTGGGCCACCAGACGCAGCAACGCCGACTCGATGGACGGCTCGCCATAGCGCATCGCCAGTTCCACCGGGCCGTGCTTCCACTCACGGGTCATGGTTTCCTGCAGACGGCGGCTGAGCACCACCAGCGGCGAACCCTGCTCCCACCAGATAGAGGCGTAGGCATGGGCCGATTGCTGCGGACGCTTGATCAGGATCAGCGACACCAGCAGCCGCCGGACCGGCCACGGCAGATCGATCACGTAAGGGTCCATCAGGAATTGATTGAGGTAGCTGCGCACATCCGCCACCGAGGTGGAGGCCGGCGAACCCAGGTTGACCAGGAGCAACGCGTGATCGGTCATGCAACATCCTATTTCAGAGGCGGCTGGACAAGTCGTCCAGGGCCGCGCGCAAATCAGTGAACTGGAAAGTGAATCCGGCGGCCTGCAACCGCGCAGGGACCGCGCGCTGGCCACCCAGCAACAACAACGACAACTCCCCCAGGCCGACGCGCAAGACAAAGGCTGGCACCGGCACTATGGCCGGCCGGTGCAAGACGCTGCCCAGGGTCTTGGCGAACTCGCGATTGCGCACCGGCTTGGGCGCGCAGGCATTATAAGGACCGCTGGCATCACTGCGGTGCAGAAGAAAATCAATCAGGGCGATTTGATCCTTGATATGAATCCACGGCATCCATTGCCGCCCGTTGCCGATCGGCCCGCCCAGGGCCAGTTTGAAGGGCAGCAGCAAGCGCGACAAAAAGCCGCCCTCGGCCGCCAGCACCAGGCCCGTGCGAATCAGCACCACACGCACGCCCATGGCCTCTGCACGTTGCGCGGTCTCCTCCCAGGCGATGCATAACTGGCTGGCGAAATCCTCACTGACTGGGGGCGAGTCCTCGTTCAGCTCGCGCTCCCCGCCATCGCCATACCAGCCCACAGCCGACCCGGAGATCAACAACCCGGGTTTCTGCCCCCGGCTTTCCAGCCAGGCCAGCAGCTTTTCCGTCAGGGTAATGCGGCTGCTCCAGAGCAGCGCCTTGCGTTTGTGGGTCCAGGGCCGATCGGCGATCGGTGCTCCCGCCAGGTTGATGATGGCGTCGACCGGCTCCTCTGCGAGTTCGTCCAGGCGGGCGATGCCGCGGACCTGGGCGCCACACAGTTTGGGCACCTCGGCAGGCCGACGACTCCATACGGTCAACTGATGGCCCTGGGTCAGCCAGTGACGGCAGAGCTGACGTCCCATCAAACCAGTACCGCCGGTCAGCAATATGTGCATGACATCTTCCTCGCGTGGCGTTTTACCCGGATCACTAGTCTATTTTTATATGCAGGGATCTTTTCAATCGGGCAGGCTCTGTGTTTAACAATAGGACACCCTGTAAAACCGATAACGCCGAAAGTTATACCAAAAAACAAAATCGTACAGCTTTAACAACGGCGTCTGCACAGAAAGGTAAACGAGGCCCCTATGACCGTACCCATCGCAATCATCGGTACCGGCATCGCCGGACTCTCCGCCACCCAGGCACTGAGAGACGCCGGGCATGTCGTGCAACTCTTCGACAAGAGCCGCGGCAGCGGCGGGCGTATGTCCAGCAAACGCAGCGACGCCGGCGCGCTGGACATGGGCGCTCAATATTTCACTGCTCGCGACCGGCGCTTCGTCACCGAAGTCCAGCGCTGGCAAGCCAATGGCTGGGCCGCCGAATGGGCACCGCAGCTGTACAACTTCCATGGCGGCCAGCTCACCCCGTCGCCAGACGAACAGACCCGCTGGGTCGGTACCCCACGCATGAGTGCCATCACCCGTGGCTTGCTGGGCGATACGGAGGCGCATTTCGCCTGCCGCATCACCGAGGTCTACCGCGGTGAACAGCATTGGCACCTGCAGGATGCCGAAGGTTTCACCCACGGCCCGTTCAGCCATGTGATCATCGCCACACCGGCTCCCCAGGCCACCGCCCTGCTGGCCGCCGCACCGAAACTGGCGAGTGCCGCCGCCGGGGTGAAAATGGACCCGACCTGGGCTGTCGCCCTGGCATTCGAGACTGCGCTGGAAACCCCAGTGGAAGGCTGCTTCGTACAGGACAGCCCACTGGACTGGCTGGCCCGCAACCGCAGCAAACCAGGACGCGACAACAGCCTCGACACCTGGGTCCTGCACGCCAGCAGCAGCTGGAGCCGCCAGCACATCGACCTGCCGAAAGAGGCGGTGATCGAACAATTGCACGGCGCTTTCGCCGAACTGCTGCACAGCGCCATGCCTGCGCCAAGCTTCAGCCTCGCCCACCGCTGGCTCTACGCCCGCCCGGCCAGCAGCCATGAATGGGGAGCCCTGGCGGATGTCGACCTGGGACTCTATGTGTGCGGCGACTGGTGCCTGTCCGGTCGTGTCGAAGGGGCCTGGCTCAGCGGGCAAGAGGCCGCCCGCCGGTTGCACGAAAACCTGTAAGCGCATCACCCCGCGTAACTTTGCTGCTGTCGCAATGGACAGCAGCCTGCCTTCTCCGCCCAAACCTGAAACACACTTCTGCTCATCGGACTGTTCCGCGATAAAAACGCGCGCTTATGCGTGGCCAGTCGGCAGTCGAATTGGCATAGCCCAGCGACCGCTAGATGAGTAGGAAATGGCCCGAAAAGCCCCACAGCACAAATCTGTACAAAATATTTAACTTGCACACCTTTGATCCTATGATGAGGCAAAGTTGTACAAAACCATATTTTCGTACATGAAATCCCAGAGCCCTCCACATGCCCGACAGTTCGACCCAGGCCGACAAACCGAGAATCACCATCAGCACCTGCCTGCTGGATGCGCCTGAATCACGCCAGTACCGTCCCGGTATGGTGCCGCTGGTGGTGCCACTGATCCTGCTAATGCAGGAATCCCCATGCAACTGATCTGGCTACGCAGCGACCTGCGTCTGCATGACAACACCGCGTTGAGCGCCGCGACCCAGCGCGGGCCGACTGTGGCCGTATACCTGCTGAGCCCACGGCAATGGCAAGCGCATGACGATGCGCCGTGCAAGGTCGACTTCTGGCTGCGCAACCTGGAGCAGTTGAGCGGCGACCTGGCCCGGCTGAACATCCCGCTGTTGATCCGCGAAGCGCCGAGCTGGGAGCTGGCGCCCCAGGTGCTGCTGCAACTGTGCCGGGAGCTGGCCATCGAGGCGCTGCACGTCAACGAGGAATACGGCATTCACGAAAGCCGCCGCGATACGGCGGTGGCCAACCTGCTGAAGGGCCAGGGCGTGAGTTTCCACAGTTACCTCGACCAGTTGCTGTTCCGTCCCGGCAGCGTACTGACCAGGAGCGGCGGCTACTTCCAGGTCTTCAGCCAGTTTCGCAAGGTCTGCTACAACCGACTGCACAGCACCCTGCCGCCACAGCTGGCGGCACCCAGGATGCAAGCCACGCTGAAGATAAAGGCCGATGCGGTGCCCCGGCAGGTCGAGGGTTTCTCCACACCCGACCCGCACCTGCAAGCACTCTGGCCAGCTGGCGAAAACGTGGCGCAACAACGCCTGGCGCATTTTGCCGAGGCGCAGCTCGACCACTACCAGGCAGAACGCGACTTCCCGGCCAAGCCCGGCACCAGCCAGCTTTCGCCCTACCTCACCGCTGGCGTGCTGTCGCCACGCCAATGCCTGCACGCGGCCCTGCAAAACAACCGGGGCGAGTTCGCCAGCGGCAGCCCCGGCGCCGTCACCTGGATCAACGAACTGCTCTGGCGCGAGTTCTACAAACATATCCTGGTGGGCTACCCGCGGGTGTCCCGGCACCGGGCCTTCCGCCCGGAAACCGAAGCCGTGGCCTGGCGCGATGCCCCCGATGAGCTGGCGGCCTGGCAGCAGGCCCGCACCGGCCTGCCGATCATCGACGCCGCCATGCGCCAGTTGCTGGAAACCGGCTGGATGCACAACCGCCTGCGGATGATCGTGGCCATGTTCCTGACCAAGAACCTGCTGATCGACTGGCGCCTGGGCGAACGTTTTTTCATGCGCCACCTGATCGACGGCGACCTGGCGGCGAACAATGGTGGCTGGCAGTGGAGTTCATCCACCGGCACCGATTCGGCACCCTACTTCCGGATCTTCAACCCCTTGAGCCAGTCGCAAAGGTTCGACAGCCAAGGGACTTTCATCAAGCGCTGGCTGCCGGAGCTGGCGGGGCTGAATGAAAAAGATATCCACAACCCGGCCGCCATGGGCGGCCTGTTCGGCGTGGCCGGTTACCCGCCGCCGATGGTCGATCTGTCGATGTCCCGCGAGCGCGCCCTGGCGGCTTTCAAGAACCTGCCGCCGCGGCTGGTTGCCGAGAGGTATCGGGAATAAGGGGCGGCAGGCGTCCGTCAGTGGTTTCACACAGCCTGCGGCCACTGCCTTACACTGCGCGCCTATGACCACTATTCCTGTCACCCAGATCGCCGAAACGGCGGTCACCTGCTCAAGCTGCGCGGCCTGCTGCTGCCAACTGGAAGTGATGCTGATCACCGAAACCGGGGTGCCCGAGCGTTTTATCGACACCGACGATTGGGGTGGCGAAGTCATGCTGCGGCTGGATGATGGCTGGTGTGCCGCGCTGGATCGCAACAGCATGCTGTGCAGCATCTACGAACAACGGCCGCTGATCTGCCGGGAGTTCGAGATGGGGGAAGTGGACTGCCTCAACGAACGCCGCGGCATCGCCACGGCGTATCGCTGAAAGGGCCTTACAACGGCATGGTGTAATGCAGCGAGTAGCTCTCTACACCGTCGTTGGGCGTCGTGATACCAGCGTTGGAATAGTGCGTGGCACGGATACCGACTTCATGCCCGCCGTTGAAACGCAGGCCGAAACCGAAGCGGTCCTCGAACTGGAACGCCGAACCGAGCTTGTTGTCCTCCACCTCGGTGTTGGCGAATACCGCCACGCCGATCCCCGCCTCGATGTAAGGCTTGATGTTCTGCCCGGCAAATTCGTACACCAGCACCGGGGAGAACGACAGGCTGTGGTTGCTGGACTTCTCGTCGCCATCCCAGAAGGTATAGGCGCCGCTCCAGTAGCCAGTCAGGCGACCGACATCGCTTTGCAACCAGCTTTTGTCCCAATCGAATTGCATGCCCAAGCGATAGGCCTGAGTCGAATCACTGGTCTGCCCCACCGAAAACTCGACGCCAGCCGCCTGTGCCGAAAAACTTTGCCCCAACAGCGCGGCCGCAAGCGCAGCCAAACAAAACATTCGTCTCATCAGGAACATCCTTTTCAAACGATTTGTATGGTGTTGTACAGATGTCACACACACGTTAGTAGAAATCCGCGCTGCAACGGAAGTTCAGCGCAAATCGCCGTTTCTGCGTGATTCTTTTATAGAGCGAAGCTTTGCACCGCTCCCGCCTCTTTCCAGAGCAGCGGCAGAATATGTCTGAAGTGATACGGATCGCCACTGGTCCAGAACTGAGTCTGGCGTGCCGGCCCCGCGGCCAACAGCTCGCGCTCGCCGAGCAGGCGCTCCAGCTGGCGGGCAACCGCGGCCCCGGTATCGATCAGGCTGATGTCCTCGGGGATCATCGACTTGAGCAATGGCTTGAGAAACGGATAGTGGGTGCAGCCGAGGATGATGGTGTCGCAGCCGGCCGCCAGCAGCGGCTCGACATACCCCTGCAGCAGTTGGCGCAACGCGGGGCTGTGCAGATCCCCGGCTTCGATCCGTTCCACCAGGCCCGGGCATGGCCGGGTAATGACCTTGATGTCGGTGGCGAAACGATCGAGCAAGGCAGCGAACTTGGCGCTCTGCAAGGTGCCGGTGGTGGCCAGCACGCCGACCACGCCGCTGCGGGTGGCGGCGGCAGCCGGCTTGACCGCGGGCTCCATGCCGACGATGGGCCAGTCCGGGTAGTCCCGACGCAGGTCGGCGACACCGGCCACGGTCGCGGTGTTGCAGGCCAGCACCAGCGCCTTGGCGCCCTGCTCGCGGAAAAACCCGGCGACCAGGCTGCAACGCTGGCGGATGAATTCGGGGGTTTTCTCGCCATAGGGAATGTTGCCGCAATCGGCTACATACAGCAGCGACTCGTGGGGCAGGCGCTGCTGGATTTCCGCCAGCACCGACAAGCCGCCGACGCCGGAATCGAAGACACCGATCGGCGCCTCACGCATGTGGGGCCCCACAGACGCTGCAGCCCGGGTCGCGCTTGACCCGCAGTTCGCGAAAGCGCGTGCCCAGGGCATCGATCAACAACAGGCGGCCCACCAGCGGCTCGCCGAATCCCACCAGCAGCTTCAAGGCCTCGAGGGCCTGCAGGCTGCCCACCAACCCTACTAGCGGCCCGACCACACCAGCTTCGCTACACGTCAGTTCGGCTTCGCTGCCGTGCCCATATAAACAGTGGTAGCACGGGCTCTCGGGGCGGCGTGGGTCGAACACCGACAGCTGCCCTTCCAGGCGAATCGCAGCGCCACTGACCAGCGGCTTACCGGCGGCGACACAAGCGGCGTTCACCGCCTCACGGGTCGAGAAGTTGTCGGTGCAATCGAGCACCAGGTCCACCGCCGTGACCGCGGCCGCCAGGGAGTCGGCATCCAGCGCGGCGTGATGGGGCACCAGCTGGATCTCGGGATTGATCGCGGACAAGCGACGCATCGCCGAATCGACCTTGCTCAGGCCAACGCTGTCGGTGTCGTGGATGATCTGGCGTTGCAGGTTGGTCAGGTCGACCGTATCGAAGTCGGCCAGGTGCAGCTCGCCAACGCCCGCAGCGGCCAGGTACAAGGCCACCGGAGCGCCCAGGCCGCCCAGGCCGACGATCAATACGCGGCTGGCCTTGAGTCGCAACTGGCCGTCGATGTCGACGTGCTGCAACAGAATCTGCCGGCTGTAGCGCAACAACTCCTGATCGTTCAGCACGGCAGGCTTCCTAAGCTGATGCGCTCATGACCGCCCAGGTCGACACGGCTGTGGACCTCGGCAAACCCTTGGCTGAGTAACAGGTCACGCACCTCCGGCGCCTGGTCGTAGCCATGCTCCAGCATCAACCAGCCGCCGGTCTCGAGGTGCCCTGGCGCCTGGGCAATGATCAAGCGCAGATCGTCCAGCCCGTCCTTGCCCGCGACCAGCGCGCTCTCCGGCTCGAAACGCACATCGCCAGCCGCCAGGTGCGGGTCTGCGTCAGCGATATAGGGCGGGTTGCTGATGATCAGCTGATAACGCTCGCCTTGCAGGGCGCTGAACCAATGGCTGCTCAGTACCCTGACATTGTCCAGTTGCAGGCGTTGGCGGTTGCGTTCGGCCAGGGCCACGGCTTCCAGCACCCGGTCGACCGCGGTGACCCGCCACGCCGGGCGCTCGCTGGCCAGGGCCAGGGCGATGGCGCCGCTGCCGGTGCCCAGGTCGAGCACCTTGGCCGGGGTGGCAGGCAGCAGTTCCAGTGCCGCTTCCACCAATAATTCGGTGTCGGGACGCGGAATCAGGGTGTGGGGCGCCACTTCCAGGTCGAGCTTCCAGAACCCCTGCTGGCCAAGGATATAGGCCACCGGCTCGCCGGAGCGGCGCCGCTGCAGGTAACTGGCGAAGGTCAATGCCGCTTCGCTGGGCACGATCCGCTCGGGCCAGGTGTGCAGGAAGCTGCGCGGCTTGCCCAAGGCAGCGGCCAGCAGCAACTCGGCATCCAGACGGGCCGTGGGCGAATCGGGCAATTGGGCGGCGCGCAGCAGGCTGGCGATAATGGTCATTTGTGTTTACTCGCCCAGTGCCGCAAGTTGATCGGCTTGGTATTCGGCCAGAAGCGGTTCGATCACGGCCTCGACGCCACCGGCGAGGATTTCATCGAGGGAATAGAGGGTCAGGTTGACGCGGTGATCGGTCACCCGGCCCTGGGGAAAGTTGTAGGTGCGGATGCGCTCGGAGCGGTCGCCCGAACCCACCAGCAGCTTGCGTTCGCTGGCAATCGCATTGGCTGCGGCGCTGGTCTGCTGGTCGTTGAGCTTGGCCGACAGCCAGGACATGGCCCGCGCCCGGTTCTTGTGCTGGGAACGCTCTTCCTGGCACTCGACCACGATTCCCGACGGGATGTGGGTGATGCGGATCGCCGAGTCGGTCTTGTTGACGTGCTGGCCACCGGCACCGGAGGAGCGGTAGGTGTCGATCCGCAGGTCCGCCGGGTTGATCTCGATGGCTTCCTGCTCGTCCGGCTCGGGCAATACTGCCACGGTGCAGGCTGAGGTATGGATACGGCCCTGGGACTCGGTGGCCGGCACCCGCTGTACGCGGTGGGCGCCAGATTCGAATTTCAGCTTGCCGTAGACGTTCTCGCCTTCGACCCGGGCAATGACTTCCTTATAGCCGCCGTGCTCGCCCTCGTTTTCCGAGAGGATCTCCAGCCGCCAGCCACGCCGCTCGGCATAACGCGAATACATGCGGAACAGGTCGCCGGAGAAGATCGCCGCCTCGTCGCCACCGGTGCCGGCGCGGATTTCCAGGAACACGTTGCGCCCGTCGTTGGGGTCCTTGGGCAGCAGCATGCGTTGCAGGGTGCTTTCCAGCTCGACCAGCTGTTCCTTGGCCTCGCGGACTTCTTCCACTGCCATTTCGCGCATGTCCGGATCGCTGTCCTTGAGCAGCGCCTGGGCGCCCTCGAGGTCGGCCTGGACCTTGAGCACCTGTTTATAGGTCTCGACGATCGGCTCGACTTCGGCGTACTCCTTGGAATAGGCGCGGAACTTGGCCTGATCGGAAATGACTTCGCCGTCGCCAAGCAACGCGGTCAGTTCCTCGAAACGGTCCTGGAGGACATCCAGCTTATTGAGCAGTGACGCTTTCATTGCGGTTTTTTATCCGAAGAGTCCGAAGCGCCCTCACCGAGGGCAAAGAGTTCCTGGGCCATGGCCAGCGCATCCAGGCGGCCTTCAGCGGTCAGTTTTTTCAACTGGACGCTGGGCGCATGCAGCAATTTGTTGGTCAGGCCGCGAGCCAGTTGCATCAGGACGTCTTCGGCGCTGCTGCCGTTGGCCAGCATGCGCTGGGCCTTTTGCAGTTCTTCGTCGCGCAGGCGCTCGCTCTGCTGACGATACGCCTTGAGCACATCCACCGCAGCCAGCTCACGCAGGCGCACCATGAAGTCCTCGGCGCCGATGTTCACCAGCTCTTCCGCCGCCTGTGCCGCGCCTTGACGGCTCTTGAGGTTTTCGGCGACCACTTCGTGGAGATCGTCGACGGTATAGAGGTAAACGTCGTCCAACTCGCCGACTTCTGGCTCGATATCCCGGGGAACGGCGATGTCCACCATGAAGATCGGCTTGTGCTTGCGCAGCTTCAGCGCACTTTCCACCGCCCCCTTGCCGAGGATCGGCAACTGGCTGGCGGTAGAACTGATGACGATGTCGCTGTGCACCAGCTCCTGAGGAATATCCGACAACAGCACGGCATGGGCTCCAAACTGTTCGGCCAGGGTACTGGCGCGCTCCAGGGTGCGGTTGGCGACCACGATGCGCTTGACCCCCAGGTCATGCAGGTGGCGGGCGACCAGGGTAATGGTCTCGCCGGCGCCGATCAGCAGCGCCTGGCTGCGCTGCAGATCGCTGAAAATCTGTTTCGCCAGGCTCACCGCGGCAAAGGCCACGGAAACCGGGTTTTCGCCGATGGCGGTATCGGTGCGAACCTGCTTGGCGGCGCTGAAGGTGGCCTGGAACAGCCGTCCCAGCAGCGGACCGATGGTTCCGGCCTCACGCGCCACGGCGTAGGCGGATTTCATCTGCCCGAGGATCTGCGGTTCGCCCAGCACCAGCGAATCCAGCCCCGAGGCGACACGCATCATGTGACGAACGGCCGCATCGTCTTCGTGCACATAGGCACTGGCGCGCAGGTCTTCGAGGCTCAGATGGTGGTACTCGGCCAGCCAGCGCAGCACGACATCCGCCGAAAGGTGATCCTGTTCTATATAAAGCTCACTGCGATTGCAGGTGGAGAGGATCGCAGCTTCGCGGCTGTCGGTGAGGCGGCAGAGCTGCTGCAAGGCCTCAACCAACTGCTCAGGGGTAAAGGCCACGCGCTCGCGGACGTCTACTGAAGCAGTCTTGTGGTTAATACCGAGTGCGAGGAAGGCCATTCAAGGTCGCTGATGATGTCGAGAAGCCGACAATTGTCCTACTTCGAAAGATTCAGAACAACCACTGCCGACTATTGTCCCAATAGACTGCCTCTGTAAGGCATCCGCTGAGTCTCGGTTATGTTTGGCCGAAGGCTTGTGTCATGATGATCCGACCGCAGGTTAGTCGTCCTCTTCCTATATGAATAGATCTTCCGCGTTGCTCCTCGCTTTTGTCTTCCTCAGCGGCTGCCAGGCCTTGGCACCCGTTTCACCGGACGCTACACCGCCGGTCGAAGACAGCACACCGGCTCCTGAAAAGCCCAAGGTTTACTCCTCGTTCAGCGAAGACACGATCTTCAGCCTGCTGAGCGCGGAACTGGCTGGCCAACGCAATCGTTTCGACATTGCCCTGGACAACTATGTCACCCAGGCCATCAACACCCAGGACCCGGGCATCTCCGAGCGGGCGTTCCGCATCGCCGAATACCTGGGCGCCGACCAGGCCGCGCTGGACACGGCGCTGATCTGGGCGAAAAACGCCCCGGACGACCTGGAAGCCCAGCGCGCCGCCGCCATTCAGCTGGCCCGCACCGGGCGTTACGACGAATCCATGGTCTATATGGAGAAAGTCCTGCAGGGCAAGGGCGATACCCACTTCGACTTCCTCGCGCTGTCGGCCGCCGACACCGACCAGGACACCCGCAACGGTCTGATGAAGAGCTTCGACCGCTTGCTGCAAAAACACCCGAACAACGGCCAACTGGTCTTCGGCAAGGCGCTGCTGCTGCAACAGGATGGCGATAGCCGCGAAGCCCTGAAGCTGCTGGAGCAGAACCCGCCGGAAGAAGGCGAAATCGCGCCGATCCTCCTGCGCGCCCGCCTGCTGCAGAGCCTCAACCGCGCCGACGAAGCCCTGCCGCTGCTGGAAAAAAGCATTCGCAAGTATCCGGACGACAAGCGCCTGCGCCTGACTTACGCGCGCATGCTGGTCGAACAGGATCGCATGGACGATGCCAAGGCCCAGTTCTCCAGCCTGGTCCAGCAGTATCCGGAAGACGACGAACTGCGTTACTCCCTGGCACTGGTCTGCCTGGAAGCCAAGGACTGGGAAGAAGCCAAGGGTTACCTGGAAGACCTGATCGCCCGGGAAAGCCATGTCGACTCGGCGCACCTGAACCTGGGCCGCATCGCCGAAGAACTCAACGATCCACAGGGTGCGCTGCTGGAATACGGCCAGGTCGGCCCAGGCAACGACTACCTGCCAGCACAATTGCGTCAGGCCGACATCCTGATGAACAACGGCCGTACCGCCGAAGCCGAGAAACGCCTGGCCGCGGCCCGCGACACCCAGCCGGACTACGCCATCCAGCTGTACCTGATCGAAGCCGAAACCCTGTCCGCCAACAAACAGGGCGACAAGGCCTGGAAGATTCTCCAGCAAGCCCTGAAGCAATACCCGGACGACGTGAACCTGCTCTACACCCGTGCGATGCAGGCCGAGAAGCGCAATGACCTGGCCCAGATGGAAAAGGACCTGCGCCTGATCATCAAGCGTGAGCCGGACAACGCCATGGCACTGAACGCCCTCGGCTACACCCTGTCGGATCGCACGACCCGCTACGCCGAAGCCAAAGCCCTGATCGAACAGGCCCATCAGTTGACCCCGGACGATCCGGCGGTGCTCGATAGCCTGGGCTGGGTGAACTATCGCCTGGGCAACCTCGCGGAAGCCGAACGCTTACTGCGCCAGGCGCTGGAACGCTTCCCCGACCAGGAAGTCGCCGCGCACCTGGGCGAAGTGCTCTGGGCCAATGGCAAGCAACGCGAAGCCAGGCAGATCTGGAGCAAGTTCCTCAAGGACCAGCCCGACAGCCCTATCCTGCGCAGCACCATCAAGCGCCTGACCGGATCAGAGACCCTTTAAGACTATGTTTTTGCGCCACCTTATCGTTTTCAGCTTTATCGCTCTGCTCGCCGGCTGTTCGGGTTTCGGTACCCGTGAATCCGTCGAGGGTCACGGCAGCCCCGCGCTATGGCGCGAACACAAACAGCAGCTGACCGGCCTCGACGGTTGGCAGATCAACGGCAAGATCGGCATTCGTGCGCCCAAGGATTCGGGCAGCGGCACGCTGTTCTGGCTACAGCGCCAGGACTACTACGATATCCGCCTGTCCGGCCCGCTGGGCCGTGGCGCTGCCCGCCTGACCGGTCGTCCCGGCCAGGTGGCGCTGGAAGTCGCCAACCAGGGACGTTATGAGGCGCCGACCCCGGAAGCCCTGCTCGAAGAACAACTGGGCTGGAACCTGCCGGTCTCCCATCTGGCCTGGTGGGTTCGTGGGCTGCCCGCCCCCGACAGCAAGAGCCGCCTGACCCTGGATGGTGACAGTCGCCTGTCTAATCTCGAACAGGACGACTGGCAGGTCGAGTACCTGAGTTATGCACAACAGAGCGGTTACTGGCTGCCCGAGCGGATCAAGCTGCATGGCCGCGACCTTGACGTCACGCTGGTGATCAAGGAATGGCAACCACGCAAGCTGGGGCAGTAAGCATGAACGCACCACGACTGACCCTGCCCTCCCCGGCAAAACTCAATCTGATGCTGCACATCCTCGGTCGCCGGGAAGACGGCTATCACGAACTGCAGACGATCTTTCAGTTTCTCGATTACGGCGATGAAATCACCTTCGCCGTGCGCGATGACGGCGTCATTCGCCTGCATACGGAGTTCGCCGGCGTCCCCCACGACAGCAATCTGATCGTGCGGGCGGCCAAACAGCTTCAGGAACAGTCCGCTTGCCCACTGGGCATCGATATCTGGATCGAGAAAGTCCTGCCCATGGGCGGCGGCATCGGTGGCGGCAGCTCCAATGCGGCGACCACCCTGCTGGGCCTGAATCACCTCTGGCAACTGGGCTGGGACGAAGATCGCCTGGCCGCGCTGGGCCTTTCCCTGGGCGCCGACGTGCCGGTTTTCGTGCGCGGGCATGCGGCTTTCGCCGAGGGCGTGGGAGAAAAACTCACCCCGGTAGACCCCGAGGAGCCCTGGTATCTCGTGCTGGTGCCGCAAGTCTCTGTAAGTACAGCAGAAATTTTTTCAGATCCGCTGTTGACACGTGACACTCCGCCCATTAAAGTGCGCCCCGTTCCCAAGGGAAACAGCAGAAATGACTGCTTGCCGGTGGTTGCAAGGCGTTATCCAGATGTACGTAACGCATTGAATTTGCTAGGTAAATTTACCGAAGCAAAACTGACCGGAACTGGAAGTTGTGTGTTTGGGGGCTTCCCAAGCAAAGCTGAAGCTGATAAAGTCTCGGCCCTTCTTACAGAGACCCTTACAGGGTTTGTAGCAAAAGGAAGCAACGTTTCGATGTTGCATCGCAAGCTGCAAAGTCTGCTCTAAAAGGAACCAAGTGCCAGGCACTTGATGCAACAGATACAGGGGCGTCGCCAAGCGGTAAGGCAGCAGGTTTTGATCCTGCCATGCGTTGGTTCGAATCCAGCCGCCCCTGCCATTTTCCTTATACTCATCCAGGTATACCCTCAGCCTTCAGGTACTGCGCGTGTCCAAGATGATGGTCTTTACGGGGAACGCTAACCCCGATCTGGCTCGGCGTGTCGTACGTCAGCTGCATATCCCTCTCGGTGACATCTCTGTCGGTAAGTTTTCCGACGGCGAAATTACCGCTGAGATCAATGAAAATGTCCGCGGTAAAGACGTCTTCATTATTCAGCCGACTTGCGCTCCGACCAACGATAACCTGATGGAACTCGTCGTGATGGCTGATGCCTTCCGCCGCTCCTCAGCGACTCGAATCACTGCTGTAATTCCTTACTTTGGTTATGCCCGTCAGGATCGCCGTCCGCGTTCCGCACGTGTGGCTATCAGCGCGAAAGTCGTGGCTGACATGCTTACCGTAGTCGGCATCGACCGTGTTCTCACGGTTGATCTGCATGCTGACCAGATTCAGGGCTTCTTCGATATTCCGGTAGATAACATCTACGGCTCCCCGGTTCTGGTGGATGACATCGAAGACCAACGTTTCGAAAACCTGATGATCGTCTCCCCGGACATTGGTGGCGTCGTGCGTGCACGTGCCGTTGCCAAATCCCTGGGCGTGGATCTCGGGATCATCGACAAGCGCCGTGAGAAAGCCAATCACTCTGAAGTGATGCATATCATCGGTGACGTTGAAGGCCGTACCTGCATTCTGGTTGACGACATGGTCGATACCGCCGGCACCCTGTGCCACGCGGCCAAGGCCCTGAAAGAGCATGGCGCTGCCAAGGTCTTTGCCTACTGCACACACCCTGTGCTGTCGGGTCGAGCAATCGAGAACATTGAAAATTCCGTGCTGGACGAGCTGGTGGTGACCAACACCATCCCGCTGTCCGCTGCAGCACAAGCCTGTGCGCGTATCCGTCAACTGGATATCGCACCGGTTGTTGCCGAAGCGGTTCGCCGTATCAGCAACGAAGAATCGATCAGCGCGATGTTCCGCTAAGGCCCTGCCCTAGCCTTACATCTCGATGACGAAAAGCGCCCCGCCCCAGCATTCCTGTTGGGGCGGGGCTTTTTTGCCCATATCGCCTTTAGCGCTGGTCGCAAACGCTGGGGCGAGTGTGGTTATTTTGGAGATACAACATGAACGATTTTACTCTGAATGCTGAACTGCGTTCCGACCTGGGGAAAGGTGCGAGCCGCCGCCTGCGTCGTCTCGCAAGCCTGGTTCCAGCTGTAGTTTACGGTGGCGACAAAGCCCCTGAATCCATCAGCATGCTGGCCAAAGAAGTTGCCAAACTGCTCGAAAACGAAGCGGCTTACAGCCACATCATCGAGCTGAACGTTGGCGGCACCAAGCAAAACGTCGTGATCAAGGCGCTGCAACGTCACCCGGCCAAAGGCCACGTGATGCACGCTGACTTCGTACGCGTTGTTGCTGGTCAGAAACTGACCGCTATCGTTCCAGTGCACTTCATCAACGAAGCTGCTCCGGTCAAGAAAGGCGGCGAGATTTCGCACGTTGTTGCTGAAATCGAAGTGTCCTGCCTGCCGAAAGACCTGCCTGAGTTCATCGAAGTCGACCTGGCTGACGCTGAAATCGGCACCATCGTTCACCTGTCGAACATCAAGGCCCCTAAAGGCGTTGAGTTCGTTGCTCTGGCTCACGGTAACGACCTGGCTGTTGCCAACGTTCACGCTCCACGTGTTGCTCCAGAAGCTGCAGAAGGCGCTGCAGAGTAATTCACTCTGCTTGCCGGAGTTACCGGAAACATCGCGGACTGGAACGTAGCGAGAAAGCGGGCGGGAACGCGGAGTTTACATAATGGTAAATGAGCACTTGTCGTCCACTTTCGCCGCACACTCCCGTCGCGGCGATGTTATCCACAACTCCAAGGAAGGGCCCCTATCGTGACTGCCATCAAACTGATCGTTGGCCTGGGTAATCCAGGCGCCGAATACGAACAGACCCGGCATAACGCAGGGGCCCTTTTTGTTGAGCGCATCGCCGAGAAACAAGGCGTCAACCTTGTGGCCGATCGCAAATATTTCGGCCTGACCGGGCGCTTTTCGCACCAGGGTCAGGACATTCGTCTGCTGATACCCACCACCTACATGAACCGCAGCGGCCAGGCCGTGGCGGCATTGGCCGGTTTCTTCCGCATCAAGCCCGAAGAAATCCTGGTGGCGCATGACGAACTCGACCTGCCACCCGGCGTCGCCAAGCTCAAACAGGGCGGCGGGCATGGCGGGCACAACGGGTTGCGCGACATCATCGCGCAACTGGGCAACCAGAACACCTTTCACCGCTTGCGGCTTGGCATCGGCCACCCAGGCGTCGCCAGCATGGTCTCGAACTTTGTCCTGGGTCGCGCGCCACGCGCCGAACAGGAAAAGCTCGATGCCAGCATCGATTTTGCCCTCGGCGTGCTGCCGGATATCTTCGCCGGTGAATGGAACCGTGCGATGAAAAACCTGCACAGCCAGAAGGCCTGACTCTTATCCGAGGGGAAACACCATGGGATTCAACTGCGGCATCGTCGGCCTGCCTAACGTCGGCAAGTCCACCCTGTTCAACGCCCTGACCAAATCCGGTATCGCGGCCGAGAACTTCCCCTTCTGCACCATCGAGCCGAACAGCGGCATCGTGCCGATGCCGGATCCGCGTCTGGACGCCCTGGCCGCCATCGTGGTGCCCGAGCGCGTGCTGCCGACCACCATGGAGTTCGTCGACATCGCCGGCCTGGTGGCGGGCGCCTCGAAAGGTGAAGGCCTGGGTAACAAGTTCCTGGCCAACATCCGCGAAACCGATGCCATCGCCCACGTGGTCCGCTGCTTCGAAGACGACAACGTGATCCACGTGTCCAACAGCGTCGACCCGAAACGCGACATCGAGATCATCGACCTGGAACTGATCTTCGCCGACCTCGACAGCTGCGAAAAGCAACTGCAGAAAGTCGCGCGCAACGCCAAGGGCGGTGACAAGGACGCCGTGGCGCAGAAGGCCCTGCTCGAGCAACTGATCGCTCACTTCACCGAAGGCAAGCCAGCGCGCAGCCTGATGAAGAACATGAGCGCCGAAGAGAAGCTGGTGATCAAAGGCTTCCACCTGCTGACCACCAAGCCGGTCATGTACATCGCCAACGTTGCTGAAGACGGTTTCGAAAACAACCCGCACCTTGACGTGGTCAAGGCGATCGCCGAAGAAGAAGGCGCCGTGGTGGTGCCGGTCTGCAACAAGATCGAAGCGGAAATCGCCGAACTTGAAGACGGCGAAGAGAAAGACATGTTCCTCGAAGCCCTGGGTCTCGAAGAACCTGGCCTGAACCGCGTGATCCGCGCCGGCTACGAAATGCTGCACCTGCAGACCTACTTCACCGCCGGCGTCAAGGAAGTGCGCGCCTGGACCGTCCGCGTCGGTGCCACCGCACCGCAAGCCGCTGCCGTGATCCACACCGACTTCGAGAAAGGCTTTATCCGCGCCGAAGTGATTGCCTACAACGACTTCATCCAGTTCAAGGGTGAAGCCGGTGCCAAGGAAGCCGGCAAATGGCGCCTGGAAGGCAAGGACTACATCGTCAAGGACGGCGACGTGATGCACTTCCGCTTCAACGTCTGACCTGACTTTGCGAAATACCCCGTGGCTTGAAACTCAAGCCACGGGCTCGCCGATAGGGCTCCCGGCCCTGCTGGCTGCTACGCCCCCCCTTACTCCCCCCTAATTACCAATGTTCTCCGGACATCCCCTCTCCGCGGAAGCCCCATGCCCGCCGTCTGGCCAACGCCTGTTTTGCCTGAGCGCCACGGACACTTCATCGCGCCACGCGACAGGAGTACCCTGCATCCCTCTGACACAGGCAGATACTTGCATGCGTTCTGCTTAACTCTATGCACTCGCTCACGCTACGCACGGACAGGGACCCGCCACAGATGCAAAAGAAAGTTATCGTCGTCGATGATCACCTGCTGACACTGATCGGCATCCGAGCTTCGCTCAGCGATGACAGCACGTTGCAGATCGTCGGCGAGGCCCAGGATGTCGAAGGGCTTTTCCAGCTGTTGGCCGAGCAGCCCTGTGACCTGGTCATCACCGACCTGATGATGCCCCACAGTCAACAGGCCGACGGCATCCGCCTGATCGAGCACTTGCGCCGTCGTTATCCGGCCATCGCGGTCATAGTGGTCACCATGCTCAACAACCCGGCGCTGCTGGCCTCGATCCTCAAGCTCGGCGTCCAGGGGCTGATCAGCAAGCGCGGGGTACAAGGCGACCTGCAGATGGCGGTTCGCGCCAGCCAGGCCAAGCCCTTCATATCCCCGTCCATCCGGCATCTGCTCAACCCCGGCCAACCCGTGACCGAGGTCGAGCAACTGTCCCCGCGCGAAGTCGAGGTCTTGCGCCTGTACGGCGCCGGGCTTTCGGTCAATGAAATAGCCCTGCACCTCAACCGTTCCAAACAGACCATCAGCAGCCAGAAAAGCAGCGCCATGCGCAAACTGGGGCTGGATAACAATGCCAGCCTGTACCTGTACATCCAGGAAGTCGGGCTGGCCTGAGACTATGCCTAACCCTCTAGCAGGCCTGTCGCGTCTGACCCTCTGGATCACGCTCATGCTGACCAGCGTTGCTTCCCTGGGCGCCACCGAGCCTGAGCCTGCGCCGCTGTCCCTGGCCACGCTGATGGCCCTGCGTCAGACACTGCCCCCGCGCCCGCTACGGGTCGCCGAAGTGAGCGCCTCCAACGAGCGACCCGAGCCTCGCGGCAACATTGTCCTCAACCAGATCACCAACGACTACCTGGAACACATCAGCCAGTTTCTCGAACTGCCGATCCAGCGCGTGCCCTACCCTACGGTGGACACCGCCATCGCCGCGCTGACCAGCGGGGCCATCGACCTGATGCCCCGCGCCACCGAGTACGAAAGGAAGCAACCCGGCTTCATCTACAGCCTGCCCTACCTGGACAACGAGCCGATCATCGTCGGCCGCATCGCCGACAAGGACTTGCCCCCGGATCTGGCGGGCAAACGCGTGCTGGTCCCGGCCTACTATGTACAGGCCGAAACGGTCGCCAAGGCCTACCCCAAGGCCGAACTGATTGTGATCAAAAGCATTGTCGAAGGCCTGCAACGCCTGGCCGACGGCGAGGCCGACGCGCTGATCGGCGATCAACTGCGCAGCAATTTCTACATGCGCAGCCTGGCCAACCTCAAGCTGCAGAACAAGTACGTCGCCGACCTGCCGGCCATGGGCTTCAGCTTCGCCGCGCGGGGGCATGAAGAGAATCTGGTCACCCTGATCAACGCCTCGCTGAAGACGGTTACCCGGGAGCGCAAGCAAGAGATATTGCAGCACTGGGAACGCTCGCCCTGGCTGTTCGCGCCGACCGACTCCTTCGCCCTCAATAGCGCGGAAGACGGCTGGCTCAAGCGCCTTCCGTCGCTGAACCTGATTGCCCGCCAAATCCCCAATTACCTGTACCGCAAGGCCGACGGCCAATGGGCCGGGCTGGCATTCAATGTGCTGCGCAGCCTGGCCGACGACTATCAGCTGCAACTGAACATCATCGACAGCCAGTCGCCGGAAATCGACCAGCGCCGCCTGGAAAACGACGAAGCCCAGATCGCCCTGTCCCTGGCGGCGACCCCGGCCCTGCAAAAAAGCCTGCTGTTCAGCGATGGCTTTGGCACCGAATACTGGGCCTTCGTTACCCGCAAGGGCGCCAGTTCCCCCAGCTCACTGGCGGCCCTGGGCGGCAGGCGCCTGGCACTCCAGGCCGGGCACCCGCTGCAGTCACTGCTGGCGAACCGCTATCCGACGATCGAACTGGTGCTCACCGACAATTACGATCAGGCCGTGCAACTGGTGGAACAGGGCATGGTCGACGCCATGCTGAACAGCGCCGCCGATGCCCGGCAAATGACCAATCCGGGGCTGCGCGTCGGCAAGCAGTTCCAGGCCCAACCCGACCCCCTGGTGTTCGCCGTCTCGGCCAAGCACCCCGAACTCCTGAGCATCCTCAACAAGCTCCTGTACTCGTTGAAGAACTCGGACGGCAACCAGGACCGCATCAGCGTTCTGGCGCGGCCCGCGACCAAGGGCTCGCTCTGGGACTATCTGCCGAGCTGGGTGTGGCAGACCGCTGCACTGGTCCTGGTGCTGGTGTTGCTGTCCTTGCACTGGAACTGGCGCCTGCGGATTCAGATCCGCAAGCGGCGCGCCGCGCAGAATCAGCTCAAGGACCAACTGGCCTTCCAGTTCGCCCTGCTCAACGGCTTGCCCATTCCCCTTTACGTACGTGACCTGCAGGGGCGCCTGAGCACCTGCAACCACGCCTATGAGCAGTTCTTCGGCCAATCCCTGGACGAGATCCGCGGCACCACGCCCCAGGAGCAAGGCATAAGCCCGCCCGCGCTGGCCCGGGAGCTGGAGGAACAGCACCAACGGCTGCTGGATAACCGCCAGTCGCAGTTCCTCGACAGCGTGATCGAGGTCAGCGGCCAGACCCACCATATCTACCAATGGCTGGTGCCCTTCTACACCGCGCTCGGTAAACAGCAGGGTCTGCTGGGGGGCTGGATCGATATCAGCGTGCGCAAGCACCTGGAAAACAAACTGCTCGAAGCCCAGCAACAGGCGCTCGACGCCAGCGCGGCGAAAAGCCAGTTCCTCGCGACCATGAGCCATGAGCTGCGCACCCCGCTGAACGCCATGGTCGGCCTGCTGGAGCTGGAAACCAGCGGCTCGTCCGCGCCCTCGCAGAACCTGAGCATCGCCCAGCAGTCGGCGCAATCGATGATCGACCTGATCGGCAACATTCTCGATCTGGACAAGGTCGAGACCGGGCAGATGGAACTGGCACCCAGCCCCACCGCTCTCGACCAACTGCTGGAGAACTGCCTTAAGCTGTTCGCCATCCAGGCCCGGGAAAAACACTTGGAGTTGAAGCTGGAACACAACCTGGCCCCGCGGCGTCGATATCAGGTGGACGCCATGCGCCTGACGCAAATCCTCCATAACCTGCTGTCCAACGCCCTGAAGTTCACCGCTCATGGCCAGGTCGAACTGAAGGTCCGGGAACTCGACTCGGCCCCGCGCCAGAGCCGGCTGATATTCCAGGTCAACGACACCGGTATCGGCATCGCCGAGGAACTCCAGCCGCAGATTTTCGCGCCTTACCAGCAAGCCTATGCCGAGATCGCCCATCAGCACGGCGGCTCCGGCCTGGGCCTGAGCATCTGCAAACAGTTGGTCGAACTCATGGGTGGCAATATCCGGCTCGACAGTGCGCCAGGCCAGGGTTGCCGGATCAGCTTCGAACTGCTCCTGCCCTGGCAACCCGTCGTCGAGGACGAAGCGCCGCAGGCCGTTCAAGGCCCTGTGGCGGTCACCGCGCTGAATGTGCTGATCGTCGACGACGTCTCCACCAACGGCCTGGTGCTCGAACAGCAACTGCTCAGGCTCGGCCATCGAGGCACCTACGTCAGCAGCGGCAAGGCGGCCCTGCAGGCCTGGGAACAGGGCGACTTCGATGTGCTGATCACCGACTGCAACATGCCGGAAATGGACGGCTACGCCCTCACCCGCAACGTCCGGGCCGCGGAACAGGCGCGCGGCCTGCCAAGGCTGCCGATCATCGGCTACACCGCCCGGGCCCTGGCCGATGAAAAGCAGCGTTGCCAGGCGGCCGGCATGGACGACCTGATGGTCAAGCCCATTGTCCTCGAACGCCTGCGGGAAATAATCGGCGGGCTGAAAGCGCTCGGGCCATCCAATCCATCCCTCAAAGCCTCCCTCACGCCTCCCCTCGCCCCAGCGCCTGACGAAGAGGCTGCCGCCTCGTTCGACCTGGCCTACCTGGAGGGTTTCCAGAACGATCCGCAGCTCAAGGAACGGCTGTTCCAGGAGCTGCGCCGGAATCTGGAACAGGAGCGCGAGCTGCTGAGCGCCCCGCTGCCCGACACGCCGGACTTCCTCGAACAGTGGGTCCACCGGGTCAGCGGGCTGGCTTGCACGGTCGACTCGCCAGCGTTGATGCGGGCCTGCCTCGACCTGCAACTCGCGGCCCGCCAGGGTGCGCAGAATCTGGACGACCAACGCGAAGCCGTGCTGGCCGTCATCGAACGCATGCTGCGCGACATCGAACGCCACGGCTGACCCGTTCCGGGCAACCCTGCGCAACATATCCCGGCCCTGGGCGACGCCCAGGCCCGCGCCCTGAAACATCTTGTTCCACTCCCTCCTCCCGCCTTTCGTACTCGTCTCATACAAGCCCGCAAGCCTGCTCGGCATCCTAGGAGCCCTTCGTTACCGGGCACTGCCAGCCACGGGCAACCCTGGCCGTGTCATGCAGCGGCCGGCATCGAAGACCTCAAGGAAGTCCACTTCATATACTTAAATCAAGGTGATTCGATGCTTCATAACAACCGCGCCACCGCCATGCGCAAGCTGCCGCTGGCCATCACCCTCGGCCTGGCTTCGCTGGCCAGCCAACAAGCCTTCGCCCACGGTTACATCGAAAGTCCGAAGTCCCGGGCCTTCATGTGCTCCGCGAATGGCGGCAACCTCAACCGCGATTGCGGCCCCGTCACTTACGAGCCGCAAAGTGTCGAGTACTCGCCATCGGTCCAGCATCACTACCCCAAGGATTACTGCTCGGGCGACTTCACCAAATGCGGCCCGGCGAACGGCACCATCCCGGCGGGCGGCATCACCAGCTTCTCCCAGCTCAACGAGCAGACGGCGACCCGCTGGCAGAAAACCACAATCAAGCCGGGCATGAATGAATTCACCTGGTACTACTCCGCCGGTCACGCCAGCGCCTACTACCAGTTCTATATCACCAAGAAAGACTGGAACCCGAACCAGCCGCTGACCCGCGACTCCTTCGAGATGACCCCGCTGCTCGATGAAAAAGCGAACGGCGCGCGTCCGCCAGCCGGTGGCAGGACCAAGCACAAGGTCAACATTCCTGCCGATCGCAGCGGTTACCACGTGATCCTGGCGACCTGGAAAATCGCCGACACCGCCGCCACCTTCTATCAGGCCATCGACGTCAACATCGACAACGATGGCGCGCCGATTCCTGACTGGAAGATCCTCGGCGCGGTGCAGCCTGAACAGCTGCGTGTCGGCGACAAGGTCAGCACCCGTGTGTTCACCAACGCCGGCGAACAGCAGAACCGCCAGACCCGCCTGAGCATCGAGACCACTGAGCAGGCCCAGGCCAACACCTGGCCGTACCTGTTGGCGCAGCAGGTCAACAAGGCCAATGCCGGCTACGTGATGGGCGAGCTCAACGCCAATAACGAAGTCGTGCCCAACTACGGCAAGAACACCATGTACGCCAAGAACAACAGCGACGTGGTACGCGTGGAAATCCAGAAAGAGCAGCCGAGCATTCCTGGCGAGCTGAAGCTTTCCGGCCTGCAGGCCGAGTACACCTTGAAGGACAACGCCACCGACCTACACTTCAACGCCATTGCCCAGGGCGGCAAGTACACCATCGCCTCCACCGTGTTCAACAGCAAAGGTGAAAGCATCGCTCACCAGCAGGCGGAAGCCGGCAACAACACCCCCCACTTCTCCATCCCGCTGCGCAATGTCAGCGAAGGCGACTATGACGTGGTGGTCGTGGCCAAGCCGGAAAAAGGCGAGCAGCTGCAACAAAGCCAGCGCATCACCCTGAAAGCCGAGGAAGTGGGCGGCGGTGACTACGACTTCGTCTTCCCCAAAGGCCTGACCGGCTACAAGGCCGGCACCAAGGTCCTGGCCAAGAACGGCAACGTCTATGAGTGCAAGCCATTCCCTTACAGCGGCTACTGCATCCAGTGGAACGCTGGCGCCACTCAGTACGAGCCGGGCGTTGGCAGCAACTGGAAGGACGCCTGGATTCGCAAGTAATCCATAACCTGACCAACCGCAGCGTGGTGCCTCGGCACCGCGTTGCGGACCTTGGGAATCGACATGAATCACCCTCACTACTCAAGACCGCGCAGGCTGCTGCACTGGCTGTTCGCCGCCGTTGTCCTGTGGGCCACGATCAGCGGCTATGCCAGCGCGCTGTTGCAGCCGCCATGCTCGGTCCAACAGGCGATCGCCTTTATCAACGTCTCGCTGACCACCCTGCTGGTGCCGCTGTTTGTCCTGCGGCTGTTCTACCTTGTGCGCCATCCCGCTCCACCGGCTCCCGCCCATCAGAGCGCGGGTGAACGCCGCCTGGTGCATGCCGGGCACAGCGCATTGCTGGTCACCCTCGGCACCGTGCTGCTCAGCGGCGTGCTGATGATGTCGCGCCCGATCGACCTGTTCGGCCTGCAGCTCCCGCAACCCTTGCAGGCCCCGGCGGCCATCACCTTTTTCGAAGAGCTTCACCACTACAGCTGCATGGTCCTGGCCCTGCTGGTGACCGGCCATATCGCCGCGGTGATCCTCCATCAATTGCGCGGGCATGGCGTGCTCAGACGCATGCTGCCCAAACGCCCATGAAAACGCTGCTCTCATGGCGCCCGCGCGGCTCCGGCCAACGCTACCTGCTCCCCGCCAGCCTGGTCGCCCTCGGCCTGTGGCTGACCTGGCTCGGCCTCGACAGCTGGACCTACCGGCAAGTGCTGGCGGGCCAGCCGGTGCCGGCCGCGGTGCCGAGCGCCAGCGCCGAAAAGCTGCTGCCCGCGCCCCTGGACGACCGCAATATCGCCCGGGTCTTCGGTGCCGTGCCGGTCGAATTCGACAGCGCGCAAGCCAGCCTGCCGCTGGTCCTGCTCGCCAGCCTGCTGGGCAACCAGCCCGAGCAATCCAGGGCCCTGATCCAGTACGCCGACAGCCGGGCCTTCTACTCCCCGGGCGAACGCCTGCCCGACGGCACGCTGCTCAAGAGCGTCAGCGCCGATCAGGTGGTGGTAGTGCGTAACGGCCGTGAACAGAACCTGCTGTTGCCCGGGCGCCAGATGCGCCTGCTCAGCCCCCAGACAACCCCGCCGGCGGTCGCCGAGCAAAAAGCCACGGCCCTTCTGCAAGCGATAGAGAACACACCATGAAACTGTCCAAGATTGCAGGCGCCGTGCTCAGCCTCGGCCTCCTGCTGAATGCCCTGCCCGGTAGCGCGGCCCTCACCACCCAGCGCCTGTGGACGCTGAACATGAAGGACGCCGAACTGCGCGACCTGGCCAGCGAGGTCGGGGAAATCACCGGCAAGACCCTGGTGGTCGATGCCCGGCTGCAAGGCAAGGTCAGCGTGCAATCGTCCAATGCCCTGGACAAGGACGGTATCTATTCGCTGTTCCTCAGCGTGCTGCGCAGCCAGGGTTTCGTCGCCCTGGACCAGGGCGACCGGGTGCTGATCATGCCGGCGGTGGAAGCCAAGACCAAATCCAGCGAGCAATCCGGCGATGAGTTCGTGACCCGGGTCCTGGACCTGCGCAACGCCAACGCCGCGGAAATCTCCGGGGTGGTGCGCCCGCTGGTGAGCGACGACGCCTATGTCGCGCCCTCGGCCAGCTCCAATGCCCTGGTGGTGTCCGACAGCGCCAGCAACGTCGAGCGCATCCGCCAGGTGGTCAGCGAACTGGACCAGGCCGGCAACCGCTCGTTCAGCACCGTGGCCCTCAAGCACGCCTGGGCCAGCGATGTGGCCCGCACCCTGAACGAAAGCATCAGCCAGACCGGCAACGGCCCTAGCGACGCCAAGGCCGTGGGCGACGCCCGCAGCAACCGGGTGATCCTCGCCGGCTCCGCCCAGGCCCGCCAGCGCATGGCCGAACTGGTCAGGGCCATCGACGTGCCGAGCAATGCCAACGACAGCGCGCGGGTGGTGCGCCTGCACCACAGCGATGCCAAGCAGCTGTCGAAACTGCTCAACGGCATCGGCAAGCGCCTGGAAGACAGCAATCGCGGTGGCGGCGAAGGCAAGGGCGGCGGCAGCTCGATACTGGTGAGCGCCGACGAAAGCCAGAACGCCCTGGTGCTGATGGCCGACCCGGCGCAACTGAGCATGCTCAATAAAGTCATCACCCAGCTGGACCAGCCACGGGCCCAGGTCCTGGTGGAAGCGGCCATTGTCGAGGTCAGCGGCGACATCAACGAAGCCCTTGGCGTGCAATGGGCGGCGCGCGCCGGCAATGTCGCCGGCGGCACCAATTTCAGCGGCACCGGCCTGTCGATCGGCACCCTGCTGAGCCAGGGCAAAGACAAGGACAAGAGCATCACCCTGCCGGACGGCGCCATCATCGGCATCGGCACCAGCAATTTCGGCGCGTTGGTCACTGCCCTGTCCAGCGACTCGAAGAACAACCTGCTGTCCACCCCGAGCCTGCTGACCCTGGACAACGAAGCGGCGGAAATCCTCGTCGGCCAGAACGTGCCGTTCCAGACCGGCTCGTACACCACCGACACTGCCGGCGCCAGCAACCCCTTCACCACCGTGGAACGCCAGGACGTCGGCGTGACCCTCAAGGTGACGCCGCACATCAACGAGGGCAACACCCTGCGCCTGAAGGTCGAACAGGAAAGCTCGGAGCTGGCCAGCGCCCCGCCGGGCATCACCACCAGCGACGTGATCACCAACAAGCGCTCGGTGAAAAGCACCATCCTCGCCGACGACGGCCAGATCATCGTGCTCGGCGGCCTGATCAAGGACAACGTCAAGACCCAGGTCAGCAAGGTCCCGGTGCTGGGCAGCATTCCCTGGCTCGGCCGGCTGTTCAGCAGCACCAAGGACGTCACCGAAAAGACCAACCTGATGGTCTTCCTGCGGCCGACCCTGGTGCGGGGCAGCGCCGATGCCGTCAACGTCAGCGAGCGCAAGTACAACGACCTGCGCAAGCTGCGCGCCAACGGTGACAGCCGTAGCGGCCTGGCCCTGCCCGCCGACTCGCGCCAACTGTTCGATGCCGCGCCGCAGGATGGGACCATCGACATGCGCGCCAGAGAGCCACGCCGATGAGCCCGGTCGCGCGCCTGCCCTTTGGCTTCGCCAAGCGCCATGGCGTCCTGCTGGAGCCCCGGGACAGCGGCCTGCAGCTTTACTGCCGGGCCGACACGCCGGTGGAAATCCTCGCCGAGATCCGCCGCTGCCATGGCCCGCTGCTGGGCCACCGGATACTCGACACCGAGGGTTTCGCCGAGCGGTTGGCCGAGCAGTATCGCGACGGCCGCGACGACGCCATGCAGATGGCCGAGGGCCTGGGCGACCAGATCGCCGGCCAGGACGACCTGGCCAGCCTGGCCGAACAACTGCCGCAGATCACCGACCTGCTGGAGCAGGAAGACGATGCGCCGATCATTCGCCTGATCAACGCGATCCTCGGCGAGGCGGTCAAGGTCAAAGCGTCGGATATCCACCTGGAAACCTTCGAGCAGCACCTGTCCGTGCGCCTGCGGGTCGACGGCCTGCTGCGCGAAGTGCTGCGCCCGCGCCGGGAATTGGCGGGCCTGCTGGTGTCGCGGATCAAGGTCATGTCCAAGCTCGATATTGCCGAAAAGCGCATCCCCCAGGACGGTCGCATCGCCCTGCGCATCGGCGGCCATGAAGTGGATGTGCGGGTCTCCACCCTGCCTTCGGCCTACGGCGAGCGGGTGGTGATGCGCCTGCTCGACAAGCAGGCCGGGCGCCTGAACCTGGGCCGACTGGGCATGGCCGAGGCGATCCGCGGCAAGCTCGAAGACGCCCTGCTGCGCCCCCACGGCATCCTGCTGGTCACCGGCCCCACCGGCTCCGGCAAGACCACCACGCTCTATGCCGGGCTCAGCAGCCTGAACAACCAGACCCGCAACATCCTGACCATCGAAGATCCGGTGGAATACCACCTGGCCGGCATCGGCCAGACCCAGGTCAACACCAAGGTCGACATGACCTTCGCCCGCGGCCTGCGCGCCATCCTGCGCCAGGACCCGGACGTGGTCATGGTCGGCGAGATCCGCGACCGGGAAACCGCCGACATCGCCGTGCAAGCCTCCCTCACCGGCCACCTGGTGCTGTCCACCCTGCACACCAACAGCGCCATCGGCGCCGTCACCCGCCTGCTGGACATGGGCATCGAACCCTTCCTGCTCTGCACCTCGCTGCTCGGCGTGGTCGCCCAGCGCCTGGTGCGGGTGCTCTGCAACGATTGCAAAAACGCTGCGCCCGCCGATGCCGCGGCCTGCCACCAGCTGAACCTCGACCCGCAACAGGCGCCGGTGCTCTATCACCCGGTCGGCTGCCCAGCCTGCCAGAACAGCGGCTATCGCGGCCGCCAGGGCATCTACGAACTGGTGCTGTTCGACGAACCGCTGCGCCAGCTGATCCACGAAGGGGCTGGCGAGGCCGCCTTGACCCACTACGCGCGCCAGCATGCCCACAGCCTGTTCGCCGACGGCCGGGACAAGGTGCTGCAAGGCGTCACCAGCGTCGAAGAACTGCTACGCGTAACTCGGGAGCACTGACCGTGGCCGCCTACGAATACCTCGCGATGTGCAACGCCGGGCGCAAGACCCGCGGCGTGCAGGAAGCCGACAGCGCGCGGCAGGTCCGCCAGCTGCTGCGCGAACGCAATCTGATCGCCCTGCAGGTCAAGCCGGCCCGCGGGCAAAAGGACCGCTCCGGCGCCGCGCTGACCAGCAACCAACGCCTCAGTCCGGCGCAACTGGCCTTGCTGACCCGCCAGCTGGCGACCCTGGTCCAGGCCTCGCTGCCGCTGGAAGAAGTGCTGGCCGCCGTCGCCGCGCAATGCAGCAAGCGCGCGCAGCAGAGCATGATGCTGGCGATCCGTGCGCGAGTGCTGGAAGGCCATGACCTGGCGCGGGCCATGGGCGAATACCCGCGCGCCTTCGCCTCGATGTACCGGGCCACGGTGGCCGCCGGCGAACGCGCCGGCCACCTGGCCCAGGTCCTGATGCAGCTGGCCGACTACACCGAGGCCCGGCATGCCGCCCGCCAGCAGCTGCAACTGGCCATGCTGTACCCGAGCATCCTACTGTTGGCGGCCTTCGGCATCGTCGGTTTTCTGCTCAGTTTCGTGGTGCCGGATGTGGTCAAGGTGTTCATCGACAGTGGCCAGCAACTGCCGGTGCTGACCCGCGGCCTGATCGCCACCAGCGACTTCGCCCGGGACTACGGCCTGGTCCTGTTGCTGATACTCGGCAGCCTCGCCGCCGGCCTGCGCGTAGCCCTGCGCAAGCCCGCCCTGGCCATGCGTTGGCACCAGGTCCAACTGCGCTTGCCGGTGATCGGGCGGGTGATCCAGGCCAGCAACAGCACCCGTTTTGTCAGCACCCTGGCGATTCTCGGACGCAGCGGCGTGCCGCTGGTGGATGCCCTGGAGATTTCCGCCGAGGTGGTCGCCAACCAGCAGATTCGTACTCGTATGAAAGACGTGGCGCGTGCCGTGCGCGAAGGTAGCGGACTGACCCGGGCCCTGGAACAGAGCGGCGATTTCCCGCCGATGATGCTGTACATGATCGCCAGCGGCGAACGCTCGGGGGAACTGGACAGCATGCTCGAACGCGCCGCCCACCAGCAGCAGACCCAGCTGTCCAACGGTATCGCCATGCTGGTCGGGCTGTTCGAGCCGGCAATGCTGGTGTTCATGGGCGCCAGCGTGCTGGTCATCGTCCTGGCGATCCTGATGCCCATTCTCAACCTCAACCAACTCATCACCTGAAGAGCACACAACATGCGCAACCCTTCCCGCCAACGCGGCTTCACCCTGATCGAGATCATGGTGGTCGTGGTGATTCTCGGTGTCCTGGCCGCCCTGGTGGTCCCGCAGATCATGAGCCGTCCGGACCAGGCCAAGGTCACCGCCGCCCGCAGCGACATCAAGGCCGTGGCCACGGCCCTGGAAATCTACAAGCTCGACAACCACCACTACCCCTCGACCCAGCAGGGCCTGGAAGCCCTGGTGAAAAAACCGGCGGGCATGCCGGCAGCACTCAACTGGAACCCCGACGGCTACCTCAAGCGCCTGCCCAAGGACCCCTGGGGCAACCCATATCAGTTCCTCGCCCCGGGTCGCGAAGGCTCGGCCTACGACCTGTATTCCTTCGGTGCCGACGGCCGCAACGGCGGCGACGGGACCAATGCCGACATCGGCAACTGGGAGCCTTGAAGTGCGCAAGCCAATGGCGGGTTTCACCCTGCTGGAGCTGCTGGTGGTCATGGTGATCATCGGCTTGCTGGCCGGCATGGTCGGGCTGGTCCAGAGCGACTCGGGCGGGCAGAAGGCCCGGCGCGAGGCCGAGCGCCTGCAGAACCTCATTGGCTTGCTGCGTGAAGACGCGGTGCTGAACAACCTCAACCACGGCCTGCGCCTGGCGCCGGACCACTACACAGTGCTGAGCCTCGACCGCGGCGGCCAGTGGCAGGCGGACAAGCGCTTCAAGGAGCACCGGCTGCCAGGCGAGTTGCGCCTGAACCTGAAGGATCCACGACCTCAGGGCAAGGAGCCGCAACTCTGGGTACTGGCCAACGACCAGATCTCGCCCTTCAGCCTGCTGCTGGAATACCGCCAGCAGCCGCTGCTGTCGCTGTCCAGCGATGGAGTCGAGGAGGTGCGCCTTGCCCCGGTGCAATGAACAGGCGGGCTTCACCCTGCTGGAAGTGATGGTCGCCCTGGCCATTTTCGCCGTGCTGTCGCTGTCGCTCTACAGCGCCACCGAACACCTGATCGGCAACAACGGTGGCCTCAGCGAACGCACTCTCGCGCAATGGCTGGCGGACAACCGCCTGAACGAGCTGCGCGCCGGCATGCGCCAGCCCCAGAGCCAGCGCCAGGAACCGATCCGCTTCGCCGGGCGCGATTGGCTGCTGACCAGCGAAACCGCCGCGGCGCCCGACCCGCGCTTGCTCAAGATCCTGCTCGAAGTCTCCACCGACGCGCCTATGCCGCGGCAACGCGCGCGCCTGGCGGGCTACCTGGAGGCCCGCCCATGAAACGCCGGCAGCAGGGCTTCACCCTGCTCGAAGTGCTGATCGCCATGGCCCTGTTCAGCCTGCTCGGCCTGGCCTGCTATCAGTTGCTCGAACGCATGATCCATACCGACCAGCGGATTCATCAGCACGAACTGCAACTGCGGCGCCTGCAGCGTGCGGTGGGTATCTTCGAGCGTGACCTGACCCAGGCCATCGCCTACCCGGTCAACGGCAGTTCGGCGCGCCAGGCACTGATCGGCGAGCCCGGGCGCATCCAGCTGGTACGAGGCGGCTGGAGCAATCCCTTGCAGCAGGCGCGCAACGACCTGCTGCTGGTCACCTATCGCTGGAACGACGACCAATGGCTGCGCGAATACCGCAGCCCGGTGGACGGCCCCGACCTGTCCGGCACTGCCGTGCAACAGCTGCTGCTCGATGGCGTCCGGCTCGAACGCCTGCGCTACATCGACGACCAGGGCAAGGCCCACTCCAACTGGCCCGTCGGCCAGGCGCCATTGAGCCTGCCCCAGGCCATTGAACTGGAGCTCGACGCCCCCGGTTATCCCGGCCTGCGGCGGGTGATCCTGCTGCCGGGCTTCAAGGGGCTGGACCATGGTTAAGGCCTGTAGACAACGGGGCATCGCGCTGATCAGCGTGCTGTTGATCACCTCCCTGGCGACCCTGATCGTCAGTGACATGCTGGCTCGCCAGCGCCTGAGCCTGATCGGCAGTTCCAACCAGCTGCTGCAGCAGCAACTGTGGCAACTGGCGCTCAGTGGCGAAGCCTGGGCCCGCGGCCAACTGCGCGATGACTGGCGCGATGAACCGGAGCCCAAGCGCGTGCACCTGGGCCAGCGCTGGGCGCAAAACACACCGCTGTTCGACATCGACGGCGGGCGTATCCGCATCCAGCTGCAGGACCTCAGTGCGCGCTTCAACCTCGGCACCCTGCGCACGCCCAACGACCGGATCAGTCGCCTGCGTTATCAACGCCTGTTGCAGGTGCTCGGCCTGCCGCCCCACGATCCCACGCACCTGCCGCCGGTCCGTGGTTTCGACGGCAAGCCGCTGGCCTGGAACGACAGCAGCGAGCTGATGCGCCTGGAAGGCGTCGACACAGCGGTCATGGAGCGCCTGCGCCCCTGGGTCAGAACCACGCCGGGGGCCCTGAACCTCAACACCGCCCCGGCCGAACAATTGGCCAGCCTGGGCAAGCTCGACCTGGCCCAGGCCGTCGCCCTGGTGCAGGCGCGCCCCGCCGATGGCTACAAGACGGTGCAGGAGTTTCTCGACGCCCCCGCGCTGAAACAGCACGAGATCAACAGCCAGGGGCTCGATGTCAGCAGCCGGTATTTCCAGGCGGTGCTGGATGTCGAACTGGGCGACCGTCAATTGCGCCTGATCAGCCGCCTGCGCATCGAGCCGGACGGCCAGGTCAGCGTACTGCAACGCACCCTCGCCGCCCCTTCCCGTTTTCCGGAGTAATCCCATGCAAGCCTGGCTTTACCTCACCACAGTGAATGCGGACGACGACGCGCCCGTCACCTGGTGGCAAACCGACGGCGAGCCGGTGCACGGTACGCTGCAGCAGGCGGCAGTGCTGGCCGGCCGGCGCCTGACCCTGCTGCTGCCAGCCGAAATCGCCAGCCATCACCGCTTCGACGTACCGCCGCGCAGTGGCCGCTGGCTGCAGCAAGCCATCCATTCGGTGCTGGAAGAACGGCTGCTGGACGACCCCGAGCAGTTGCACCTGGCCCGCGGGCCATTGCAGGCGCGTCGGCACTGCCGCCTGTTCGTCCTGCAACGGCAGTGGCTGGAGCAACTATTGGAACGGCTGGCCCGCCATGGCCTGACGGCCGAGCGCATTCATGTCGATGCCGACTGCCTACCAGACAGCCAGGCACTGGCCCTGCGTTGCCACGAGCGCTGGCTGATCGGCGGGGCCTGCCAGCAACGCCTGGCGCTCGACGACCAGGCCCTCGAAGAGCTGGCCCCACTGCTGCCCGACAACCTGCAACGCAGCGAGGAAACGCCCTGGCCGCTATTGGCCCGGGGCAGCACGCAGGCCATCGATCTGCGCCAGGGCGCCTTCGCCCTGCGCAGCCCGTCGCGCACACCATGGCGGGCGCTGCTGGCGATCCTGGTCATTGCCTGCGACGCTCAAGTGGCACAGGACCTGGGCCATCGCTGGCTGCTGCAACACAAGACCGCCGAGGTGACCGAGGCCAGCCTGGAACTCTGGCGCCAGCGTTTCCCCGACGAGCCGCGGGTGATCGACCTCGCCCGTCAGGTCCAGGCCCGTGCCCAGCAGGCCGGCCAGCCACAACAAAGCCTGGCGCGCCGGCTCGACAGCCTGGCCAGCCAATGGAGCAACAGCGACGGCGGCGATACGCGGATCCGCCGGCTGGACTACCAACAGGCGCAAGGCTGGACCCTGCAAGTCAACGCGCCGGATTTCTCCACCCTCGAACGCCTGCGCGAAGCCCTCGCGCAGCAGGGCGCGAACGTCCAGGCCGACTCGGCCGTGCTCGCTCCCGACGGGGTCAGCGCCCGCCTGAAAATCACGGACTAAGCCATGACCACCCTTTTCAATCGTTACTCGAACCGCTGGCAGCAGCTACCGGCCCGCGATCGCCTGGCCCTGAAGCTGCTCAGCCTGTTCCTGGCCGTGACGCTGTTCTGGACCTTGCTCTGGAGCCCTCAGCGCCAGGCCCTGCAGCAGGCTGAACAGCAGTACCAGGAGGCCCTGCAGTTGCAAACCGATCTGCTCAAGCTGCCTTCGTCCAGCAACGCTCGCGGCCCGCAGGCCAACAGCCGCACCCTGGCCGGCCTGATCACCGCCAGCACGGCCGCGGCCAACCTGAGCATCGAACGCATGGACAGCGAAGAGGCCGGACGCCTCAATCTCAACCTGGGCGGCGCGCTGCAAGACCTGCTGACCTGGCTGGACGACGTGGAAAACCAGGGCGTCAACCTGGTGTCGCTGCAGTTGGAAGTCGACCCTCAGGCCCTGGTCCAGGCGCGCCTGACCTTGGAGTCGAACTGATCGCGCCCGCCGCTCAGCGAGCGGGCTCCTCATCGGCAGGCACAGTGCCCTGCAGGCGCGGGGCCCAATCCTCGACCGCCACCTGCTCGACCCGGCGCTCCAGGGTCCGCCGCCACGACGGCACCAGCGGCAGCTCCAGGCACAGACGAATCTCCTCCAGCGCCACCTCGCGGGAAAACAGCACCGCGCTCAAGCGCGACAGCGGCCACTGCTCGAAGGGGCGCTCGACCTGCTGCAACACATCCCCGGCGCTCAGGCTGCCCGCTTCCAGTACCCGGTAATACCAGCCGGTGCGCCCACTCTGCTGGACCCGCAGCGACATGTCTTTCACGGCAAAGCGGTCATTGAGTTTCCAGCACGGCATGCGGCCCTGGGACACCTCCAGCAACACGCTGCCGACCCGGACACGATCGCCCAGGCAGACGTTCTGCTCGGTCCAGCCGTGGCTGCTGAAGTTCTCGCCAAAGGCGCCCGGCTGTTCCAGCAACGCGTGCGGCCCCAACTCGGCGGCCCAGGCGGCGTAATGCTCGCGGGGGTAGTGATGAATGGCTTTTTCCGTGCCGCCATGCACCCGCAGGTCGCCCTGCTCGTCTTCCAGCAGGCCGACCGGGCCCACCTGCAGACTGCCGGTGCGCGGGGTCTTGGCGATCGCGCTCATGGACCCCGGGCGGCTGTAGGCCACGGCGCGGCCGGTCAACAAGGCATCGAGGGTTATACGCTCAGGGGTCATTACCTTACTCCATGGTTTCATCGGCGAACTGATGTTCCCGGCAGATCAACTCAATGTCGGCAGGCGCCAGCGGCTCTTCGGTCAGGCCACAGAAAGGTCCGCCCGCGACCTGTTGGTGAAAGCGGCAGGTCTTGCACAGGCCGAAGCTCGGCACGTCCTGGGTGCGCTGCACATTGCGCAGCAATTCGCCGAGCAAGTGCTCCAGCTCCTTGGCCTGCCCGCCCATGCGCTGCGCGGCGCTATCGAGGAACGCCGGCGGCATCACCGCCGCCAGCAGGGTCTTGGCCTGCTCGGTCAGCAGCAGGTGCACGCTGCGTTTGTCCCGGGCGTCCTGGCTTTTGCTGATCAGGCCCTTGGCTTCCAGCGCCTTGAGCGACTGCGACACCGTGCCCTTGGTCAGGCCCAGGTAATCGGCCACCGCCAGCGGTGTATTGGAGTAGCCGTTGCAGCGCGCCAGGTACAGCAGCGCGCTCAACTGGATCGGCTGGATATCCGCCAGCAGCGGGTGCTCGCGAAACCAGACGCGGGTCAGGCTGGTAAGCCTCTCAAGCAAATCGAACAGCACAGGGGCATTTCCCGGATCAATACTTGCGATAAATAGTATCGAATAAAAACTATATTGACAAAGGGCAAAGGCAGTGAAAATCTAAATACAGTATCGATCCGATACCTTTATTGGAGGCTCACCCCATGACACACGCTCGTTACTACCACGCTGGCTGCCCGGTTTGCGTCGAGACGGAACAGACCCTGCTGGAACTGCTGGACCCGCAAATCAAAGTGGAAATCGTCCACCTCGGCCAGGCACCCGCGCGGATCGCCGAGGCCGAAGCCGCCGGCGTCAAGTCGGTGCCGGCCCTGGTGGTCGCGGACAAGGTCCTGCACCTGAACTTCGGCGCGTCCCTGGCCGACCTCAAGTAGATCCGCTCGCCAGCGCACTCCCGACGAGGCGCTGGCGCCCTCTTTTCTCGACGGATGAAACCGCCATGAACGTGAAAGTCTTCGACACCCATGTGCGCACCCGCGCAGGCCACTACCTGCACTTCGACGTGCTGACCGAAACCCATGACGCCGCCCTGGCCCGGCAATACGCTTTTGCCTGGCTGGACAGCCTGGGCGTGCGGGAAAGCGATATCTCGCAGAACGAATGCCGCTTCTGCCACAACCAGATCGGCGATCCACGGGTGCGGCAAGGCATCGCTCGCCAAGGTTATTTCATCATCCCGCTGCAAGGTTTCGCGACCGCAGGCTTCGAGGCGACCGGCCTGGAGGTGAGCGGATGAACGCCTATAAACCGCTGGACTGCGACCTGCACGACTACCTGGAAATCGCCTGCATGCATGGCTACCGGCTGCTGGTGGAACGGGTCGATGGCAGCCAGTTCGAGGCGCTCGGCAAGACCACCCGCACCAGTGCCAGCGGCGAAGAATTCTTCTGCCTGGAGGGTGCCGAAGGTCCGCTCGAAATACGCCTCGACCAGTTGCTGGCAATCACCCCGCTGGACGCCAAGCGCAGTTTCGGCCGCATCGTCCTGGCCGGGCAACACTGCTCGATCTGACGCAGCAAGGGCCTTGGTCAAGGGCAAAAAAAAAGCGCCGACATCACTGTCGGCGCCCTTTCGTTCAAGGCATATCCTCAGGCTTTTTTGGTCCGCGGCAGGAAGATCGCCAGCAGGCCGAACAGCGGCAGGAACGAGCACAGGAAGTACACGTACTCGATGCCGTGGATGTCCGCCAGGTGACCCAGCAGCGCCGCGCCGATCCCGCCGAAACCGAACATCAGGCCGAAGAACACCCCGGCGATCATGCCGACGTTGCCCGGCACCAGCTCCTGGGCGTAGACCACGATGGCCGAGAACGCCGACGCCAGGATGAAGCCGATCACCACGCTGAGCACGCTGGTCCAGAACAGGTCGACATGGGGCAGCAGCAAGGTGAACGGCGCCACGCCGAGGATCGAGAACCAGATCACCGCCTTGCGCCCGATCTTGTCGCCGATCGGCCCGCCGAAGAAGGTCCCGGCCGCCACCGCGCCGAGGAAGAGGAACAGGTGCAGCTGCGAGCTGGCCACCGACAGGTCGAACTTCTCGATCAGGTAGAAGGTGAAGTAGCTGGTGAGACTGGCCATGTAGAAATACTTGGAGAACACCAGCAGCCCCAGCACCACCAGGGCGCTGAGCACCCGCCCCTTGGACAGCCCGTGGGTCGCCGCCTGGCCCTGCTTGAGCTTGAACAGCTTGAGGTGACTGGCATACCAGCGGCTGATGGCGTAGAGCAGCCCCAGGGCGAACACCGCGAACAGGCCCATCCAGGCCACATTGCCCTGGCCGAAAGGAATGATGATCGCCGCCGCCAGCAGCGGGCCGAAGGCCGTGCCGGCGTTGCCGCCGACCTGGAAGGTCGATTGCGCCAGGCCGAAACGTCCGCCGGAGGCCAGCCGCGCCACCCGCGAGGCTTCCGGGTGGAAGGTCGAGGAACCGACGCCGATCAGCCCCGCCGCCAGCAGGATCAAGGCAAAGCTGCCGACCTGGGACATCATCAGGATGCCGATCAGGGTGCAGATCATGCCCACCGGCAGCAAATACGGCTTGGGATGGCGGTCGGTGTAATAACCGACCCACGGCTGCAGCAGCGAGGCCGTGAGCTGGAAGGTCAGGGTAATCAGGCCGACCTGGGTGAAGGTCAGGCCGTAGCTGGCCTTGAGCATCGGGTAGATCGCCGGCAGCACCGCCTGGATCAGGTCGTTGATCAAATGCGCCAGCGCCACCGCGCCAATGATGCGCAGCACCAGGGGGCTGCTTTGAGAGGCCGCGGGAGTCGCTACAGAGGCGGACTGAAGGTTGCTGAGAGCCATGAGAGTTTCCGTACAGCAGATGGATGCGCAGTTGCAGGGTTGGCCAATGTGCCATTTTTCGGTGCGCCGCGGCTATCCCCTTAGCTTGCTAACGACTTGAATATTTCGCTTGATGCGTAGCACAACAAAACATCGAAGCCTGCGTTCAGCGGCACGGCCGATACAAACCGGCCAATACGGCGTAGCGACTAAAACACAGGTCAGGGGTCACGGCCGCTGCACGCGCAATCGCAGGATGCACTGGCGGCTACAGGAGGGATTTTGATAAACGGTTGATAGCGTAGATAATTTTTTTATAAAAAGCGCTTGACGCCTTACCGTTCTACGCGAATAATGCGCGCCACTTGGCTACATAGCTCAGTTGGTTAGAGCATAGCATTCATAATGCTGGGGTCCGGGGTTCAAGTCCCTGTGTAGCCACCAAGTACCTCAACAAAGCCCGCCTTGTGCGGGCTTTGTTGTTTCTGGCTATCTCTCCACCTTCCCTCCCTGTATCTCCCTATCCTCGCCAAATAATTGAACCGAGGGGATGCAAGCCCAAAACGCCGCCCCCCTGCCCCATGAGTGCACCCGCCATTCTCTACGACTGCCTGGACCAAACTGTCGCCTTCAAAGCCGACGGCTGGATCGATGTCACTGTCGCCACCGCTAGCTTCGGCAAAGCCCCCAACGAATGGCTTCACCTCGATTCCACCGATGCACCTACCAGATCTTGCAGGTGCCAAGCCTGTACAAGTCCTCTATAAAACTGCACTCCCTCCCTAAGGAAACCCCAGCGATGCACATGGAAGAGCACACACTGAGCGGAATGAGCGACGAGTTGAAACTCATGCTCGGCCGTTTTCGGCACGAACAATTCGTCGAGAAACTCGGATGGCGGCTACCAGCCCATCCGAGCCAGCCAGGTTGTGAATGGGATCAATACGACACCGAACACGCCCGCTACCTCCTGGCGTTCAATGAAGACTGCGCCATCGTTGGCTGCGCCCGCCTGATTCCCACCACCTTCCCCAACCTGCTTGAAGGGGTGTTCGGCCATACCTGCGCCGGGGCGCCGCCCAAGCATCCAGCCATCTGGGAAATGACTCGTTTCACCACCCGCGAACCGCAATTGGCGATGCCGTTGTTCTGGAGAAGCCTGAAGACGGCCAGCCTGGCGGGCGCAGATGCCATCGTCGGGATCGTCAACAGCACCATGGAGCGCTATTACAAAATCAACGGCGTCCACTACGAACGACTGGGCCCGGTCACGGTGCACCAGAATGAGAAGATCCTCGCCATCAAGCTCTCGGCTCACCGTGAACATCACCGCGGCGCAGCCGCACCGTCAGCCTTCATGTCCGACACATTATTGAAAGAGATAGCTTGATACAGGCCGAGTCGTCCTTCTGGTCGACTCGGAGATAGTAAATGCCCCTCAGATATAGCCCATCGCAACTGCGTAAGACACTGCCTGCACGCGGTTACTGGCGCCGATTTTGCGTTGGATGTTGCGGTGATGGTAATTCACAGTATCGGTGCACACCCCCATGATCACGCCGATTTCCTCCGAGGTCTTGCCGTCGGCCGTCCAGCGCAGCACATCACATTCCCTCCCACTGAACTCCACATCCGTATTGAAGACACGCACGTCGCTCTCCAGCTCGGAAATTTTCTCGTGGATCGCTGCCGCAAACGCCTTGGTCATCAGCTTCAAGGCTTCAAACTCCTGAAGACTGATGGGGTTGTCCTTGCGTGCCAGGCTTAACATCCCGACTCGCCCCTGGGCGTTGAACGAGGGTTGTGCCAGGCCATGGCATAAGTTCGAGTCGTTGGCTTCAGACCACAGGTCCGGGCAACCCCGGAACAACTCATTGCTCCACAAAATGGGGGCCGACGAGACTTTGCTGTGCTTCACCGTGGGGTCGATCACCGCGTAGTTAGCCGCCTGATATCGCTGCACCCAGTCCTCGGGATAATTGCCGTACATACAAGTCCTGGGCCGCATGAACGGGGTCACGCTGCACATGCCGTAGGCAAAGAAATCAAACCGTAGTTCGCGCAAGACCCTCAATGTGACAGCCGTAAACTCCTGCATGTCCATGGTTCGCGCAAAGATATTATAAAAGTACGAATCCCATCCCAACTGCTGCCCTAACTCCATTTTGAGCACCACTAAAGTTGAAAACAGGCCGTTAGACTAGACCAACCTGAACCCCTGTCAACAAGCAAAACCACAGAGTCATAGACCGCTTCGTACTCGCACTAGATTTCCTGCATCCGCCCCAACTAACTAGCCATAGGACATTGCATCCTGACGATGTTAGTAAGCCATTAGTGCCTCCCAGCCGACGAATGAACCTGCCTCTTCACAATAATGCAACAGTTCACCCGGTGTGACTGCAGCCAGCTCGTTCACGCCCTAATCACTACAAGATCTGGTAGTTCCAGCCCCAAGAAATGCAGGTGTATAAACAACACCCGTTCAGCACCGCCACGAAGGAACAATAGTTAAAAACTGTAAATTATCTACCCGCACCAAATTAACTAACCATTTACTTTCAAAAAATACCAGCCCAACTAAGGAGGATGCCGCCATGCCTGCTTCGCTTTCCCCTAGCAGCTTTAATGATCATCTTGAACTTCGCCAAAAAAATCGGGCCACCGTCGAACAGTACATGCGCACTAACGGCAAAGATCGCCTGCGTCGTCATGAATTGTTCACTCAGGATGGCAGTGGCGGCTCCTGGAACACCGAAACCGGTGAACCCCTTGTGTTCAAAGGCCACTCGAAACTGGCCGCCCTCGGCGAATGGCTGGAGAAATGCTTTCCAGACTGGCAATGGCACAACGTCCGGGTATTTGAAACCGATAATCCCAACCACTTCTGGGTGGAAAGCGACGGTCGCGGCAAGACTCTGGTTCCCGGTTACCCCGAAGGTTATTGCGAAAATCATTACATCCATTCTTTCGAACTGGACGACGGCAAGATCACGCAGAACCGTGAATTCATGAACCCCTTCCAACAACTTCGCGCCTTGGGCATCCCTGTTCCAAAAATCAAGCGTGAAGGTATCCCCGCCTCATAAGCCCCCTTATTCATTGGAGATTGAGCATGCCTAATAGCGCAGCGCAACAACTAACCGCTAGCGACACAACTGAACTTCGCCGCAAGAACCGCGCCACGGTCGAGCAATATATGCGTACCAAAGGCCAGGACCGCCTGCGCCGTCATGAACTATTTACCGAAGATGGTACAGGCGGCTTATGGACCACCGACACCGGCGCGCCGATTGTAATCAGTGGCAAAGCCAAGTTGGCCGAACATGCTGTTTGGTCACTCAAGTGCTTCCCGGACTGGGAGTGGTACAACGTCAAAGTATTTGAAACCGATGATCCTAACCATTTCTGGGTCGAGTGCGATGGCCACGGCAAGATTCTCTTTCCCGGCTATCCGGAAGGCTATTACGAGAACCATTTCCTGCACTCCTTCGAGCTGGAAGACGGCAAAGTAAAACGCAATCGCGAGTTTATGAACGTCTTTCAACAACTGCGCGCCCTGGGTATTCCAGTACCGCAAATCAAACGCGAAGGCATCCCAACTTAATTCTCTCGTGAGAGTGATCGCATCATGGAAGACTTACTGAAACGGGTATTAAGTTGTGAAGCGTTCCAGCAGCCTCAATGGAGCGAGCCCTCACAATTGCATGACGCGCAGGCCTACCTCAGGGACAGCGCCTCATTGATTCGGGTAGAGGACATCCTGGTGCTGCGCGCCACCTTGGCTCGTGTAGCGGCCGGCGAAGCGATGATCATCCAGTCCGGTGACTGCGCCGAGGACATGGATGAAAGCACGCCCGACCATGTGGCCCGCAAAGCGGCGGTGCTGGACATCCTGGCCGGTGCGTTCCGACTCGTGACCCAGCAACCGGTGGTACGGGTGGGACGGATTGCCGGGCAGTTTGCCAAGCCCCGTTCCAACAACAACGAACGCATTGGCGATGTTGAATTGCCGGTGTATCGCGGCGACATGGTCAACGGCCGCGAGGCCGTCTGCGGCCATCGCCAGCACGATGCGCAACGCCTGGTTCGAGGCTATAGCGCCGCGCGGGACATCATGCAGCACCTGGGCTGGAAAGCGTCGGCAGGCCAGGAGCAACTCATAGGTTCACCGGCCTGGACCAGCCACGAAATGCTGGTACTCGACTACGAACTGCCACAACTGCGCCAGGACGAACAGGGCCGGGTATTTCTCGGTTCTACCCACTGGCCGTGGATCGGCGAGCGTACCCGTCAGTTAACGGGCGCTCACGTGGCGCTGCTCAGCGAAGTGCTCAATCCGGTGGCGTGCAAGGTCGGCCCGGACATCACCCGGGACCAGTTGCTGAGCCTGTGTGAACGCCTGGACTCCAAGCGCGAACCCGGCCGGCTGACCCTGATTGCCCGCATGGGCGCCCACAAGGTCGCCGATCGCCTGCCTCCGCTGGTTGAAGCGGTGCGCCAGGCCGGCCACAAGATCATCTGGCTGAGCGACCCGATGCACGGCAACACCATCGTTGCGCCCTGCGGCAACAAGACCCGCATGGTGCAGGCCATCACCGAGGAAATCACCGCCTTCAGGCATGCCGTGACCTCAGCCGGTGGCGTGGCCGCCGGCCTGCACCTGGAAACCACCCCTGACGACGTCAGCGAGTGCGCTTCCGATGCCGCCGGCCTGAATCAGGTCGCCAGCCGCTACAAAAGCCTGTGCGACCCGCGCCTGAACCCCTGGCAAGCCATTACTGCGGTGATGGCCTGGAAAAACCAGCCCTCCTCAACCCTTGCCTCCTTTTGACTGGAGTTTGTCGCCATGACCGGCATTCCATCGATAGTCCCTTACGCCCTGCCTACTTCCCGCGACCTGCCCATCAACCTCGCGCAATGGAGCATCGACCCCGAGCGTGCCGTGCTGCTGGTGCATGATATGCAGCGCTACTTCCTGCGGCCCTTGCCCGACGCTTTGCGTGAACAAGTGGTGAGCAATGCCGCGCGCATTCGCCAGTGGGCTGCCGACAACGGCGTTCCGGTGGCCTACACCGCCCAGCCTGGCAGCATGAGCGAGGAGCAACGCGGGCTGCTCAAGGACTTCTGGGGCCCAGGCATGAAGGCTAGCGCCACCGACCGCGAGGTGGTCGACGCCCTGACGCCCAAGCCCAGTGACTGGCTGCTGACCAAGTGGCGCTACAGCGCGTTCTTCAACTCCGACCTGCTGGAACGCATGCGCGCCAACGACCGCGATCAGTTGATCCTGTGCGGGGTGTACGCCCATGTCGGGGTACTGATTTCCACCGTGGATGCCTACTCCAACGATATCCAGCCCTTCCTCGTTGCCGACGCTATCGCCGACTTCAGCAAGGAGCACCACTGGATGGCCATCGAATACGCCGCCAGCCGTTGCGCCATGGTCATCACCACCGACGAGGTGGTGCTATGAACCAAGCCGCAGCCCGTCTCATGGAACGCATCCTGCAACCGGTTCCCGAGCCGTTTGCCCTGTTGTACCGCCCGGAATCCAGCGGGCCCGGCCTGCTGGATGTGCTGATCGGCGAAATGTCGGAACCCCAGGTCCTGGCCGATATCGACTTGCCTGCCACCTCGATCGGCGCGCCTCGCCTGGATGTACTGGCGCTGATCCCCTACCGCCAGATTGCCGAACGCGGTTTCGAGGCGGTGGACGATCAGTCGCCGCTGCTGGCGATGAACATCACCGAGCAGCAATCCATCAGCATCGAACGGGTGCTGGGGTTGCTGCCCAACGTGCCGATCGAGTTGAACAGCGAACGCTTCGACCTCAGCGACGCGAGCTACGCCGAGATCGTCAGCCAGGTGATCGCCAACGAAATCGGCTCCGGGGAAGGCGCCAACTTCGTCATCAAGCGCACCTTCCTGGCCGAGATCAGCGAGTACGGCCCGGCCAGTGCGCTGTCGTTCTTTCGCCATCTGCTGGAACGGGAGAAAGGCGCCTACTGGACGTTCATCATCCACACCGGCAGCCGTACCTTCGTGGGTGCGTCCCCCGAGCGCCACATCAGCGTCAAGGATGGGCTCGCGGTGATGAACCCCATCAGCGGCACTTACCGCTATCCGCCCGCCGGCCCGAACCTGACCGAAGTCATGGACTTTTTGGCCGATCGCAAGGAGGCCGACGAGCTCTACATGGTGGTGGATGAAGAGCTGAAAATGATGGCGCGCATTTGTGACGACGGCGGCCACGTCCTCGGCCCTTACCTCAAGGAAATGGCGCACCTGGCCCACACCGAGTACTTCATCGAAGGCAAGACCCGTCGCGATGTACGGGAAATCCTGCGCGAAACCCTGTTCGCTCCTACCGTCACCGGCAGCCCGCTGGAAAGCGCCTGCCGGGTCATCCAGCGCTATGAGCCGCAAGGCCGCGCCTACTACAGCGGCATGGCCGCGCTGATCGGCAGCGATGGCAAGGGCGGGCGTTCCTTGGACTCGGCGATCCTGATTCGCACCGCCGACATCGATAACAGCGGCGAGGTGCGGATCAGCGTGGGCTCGACCATCGTGCGCCATTCCGACCCCATGACCGAGGCTGCCGAAAGCCGGGCCAAGGCCACAGGCCTGATCAGCGCCCTGAAAAACCAGATGCCCTCGCGCTTCGGCAACCACCTGCAAGTGCGTGCCGCATTGGCCAGCCGCAATGCCTATGTCTCGGACTTCTGGTTGATGGACAGCCAGCAGCGGCAGCAGACCCAGGACGACTTCAGTGGGCGCCAGGTGCTGATCGTCGACGCCGAAGACACCTTCACCTCGATGATCGCCAAGCAACTGCGGGCCCTGGGCCTGGTGGTGACGGTGTGCAGCTTCAGCGACGAATACAGCTTTGACGGCTACGACCTGGTCATCATGGGCCCCGGCCCCGGCAACCCGAGCGAAGTCCAACTGCCGAAAATCAACCATCTGCACGTGGCCATCCGTTCCTTGCTCAGCCAGCAGCGGCCGTTCCTTGCGGTGTGCCTGAGCCATCAGGTACTGAGCTTGTGCCTGGGCCTGGAACTGCAGCGCAGAGACATTCCCAACCAGGGCGTGCAAAAACAGATCGACCTGTTCGGCAACGCCGAACGGGTGGGTTTCTACAACACCTTCGCCGCCCGGAGTGCGAGTGACCGCCTGGACATCGACGGCATCGGCACCGTCGAAATCAGCCGCGACAGCGAGACCGGCGAAGTGCATGCCCTGCGCGGACCGTCGTTTGCCTCCATGCAGTTCCATGCAGAGTCGCTGCTGACCCAGGAAGGTCCGCGCATCATCGCCGACCTGATGCGGCACGCCCTCATCCACACAGCTGTCGAGAGCAACGCTTCGGCCGCCGGGAGATAACCATGCACCATTACGTCATTATCGACGCCTTTGCCAGCGCCCCGCTGGAAGGCAATCCGGTCGCGGTGTTCTTTGACGCCGATGACTTGTCGGCCACGCAAATGCAACGCATCGCCCGGGAGATGAACCTGTCGGAAACCACCTTCGTGCTCAAGCCACGTAACTGCGGCGATGCGCTGATCCGGATCTTCACCCCGGTCAACGAACTGCCCTTCGCCGGGCACCCGTTGCTGGGCACGGCCATTGCCCTGGGCGCGCACACCGACAATCACCGGCTGTTCCTGGAAACCCAGATGGGCACCATCGCCTTTGAGCTGGAGCGCCAGAACGGCAGCGTCGTCGCCGCCAGCATGGACCAGCCGATACCGACCTGGACGGCCCTGGGGCGCGACGTCGAATTGCTCAAGGCCCTGGGCATCAGCGACTCGACCTTTCCCATCGAGATCTATCACAACGGCCCACGTCATGTGTTTGTCGGCCTGCCGAGCATCGCCGCGTTGTCGGCCCTGCATCCCGACCATCGTGCCCTGTCCAGCTTCCACGACATGGCCATCAACTGTTTTGCCGGCGCGGGACGGCGTTGGCGCAGCCGGATGTTCTCACCGGCCTATGGGGTGGTCGAGGATGCGGCCACGGGCTCCGCTGCCGGGCCCTTGGCGATTCATCTGGCGCGTCATGGCCAGATCGAGTTCGGCCAGCAGATCGAGATTCTTCAGGGCGTGGAAATCGGCCGCCCTTCATTGATGTTCGCCAGGGCCGAGGGCCGCGCCGATCAACTGACGCGGGTCGAAGTATCAGGCAATGGCGTCACCTTCGGACGGGGGACCATCGTTCTATGAACAGTTCAGTACAAGGCAAACCGCTGTTGGGTAAAGGCATGTCGGAATCCCTGACCGGCACCCTGGATGCGCCGTTCCCCGAGTACCAGACGCTGCCTGCCGACCCCATGAGCGTGCTGCACAACTGGCTCGAACGCGCACGCCGCGTGGGCATCCGCGAACCTCGCGCGCTGGCGCTGGCCACGGCTGACAGCCAGGGCCGGCCTTCGACGCGCATCGTGGTGATCAGTGAGATCAGCGAGCGTGGCGTGGTGTTTGCCACCCATGCCGGAAGCCAGAAAGGCCGCGAACTGCTGCAAAACCCATGGGCCTCGGGTGTGCTGTATTGGCGCGAAACCAGTCAGCAAATCATCCTCAATGGCCAGGCCGTGCGCTTGTCGGATGCCAAGGCTGATGAGGCCTGGTTGAAGCGCCCTTATGCCACACATCCGATGTCATCGGTGTCTCGCCAGAGTGAAGAGCTCAAGGATGTTCAGGCCATGCGCGACGCCGCCAGGGAACTGACCGAGGTTCAAGGCCCGCTGCCGCGTCCCGAGGGTTATTGCGTGTTTGAGCTGCGGCTTGAATCGTTGGAATTCTGGGGTAACGGCCAGGAGCGCCTGCATGAACGCTTGCGCTATGACCGCAGCGATACGGGCTGGAAGGTGCGGCGTCTGCAACCCTGAATAACGCAGGTTTTTGCACGAGATCTGCCGCGCTGACGAGTCAGCCAAGGTGACATGACTCACCAAAGACAAACCTGGCGCGGCTCAATGACTAATTACAGGAGTTACTAAATGTGCGGTCTCACAGGATGGGTAGACTATACGCGCAGGCTCGAAGGGGAAGACCCCGCGATTCGCGCGATGACCAATACCCTCGCACTTCGCGGGCCTGATGCCGAAGGCATATGGAAACATCGCCACGCCCTTCTGGGGCATCGGCGGCTGGCGGTCATCGACCTGAGCGGCGGTACCCAGCCGATGGTCTATCGCTTTGCGGACGGCCAGGAGGTCTCGCTGGTCTACACAGGGGAGGTCTACAACCACGACGCATTGCGCGACCAGCTACGGCAGGCGGGGCATGTGTTTCAGACTCGCAGCGATACCGAGGTGGTGCTGCATGCCTACCTGGAATGGGGCGAGCGTTGCTGTGATCACCTGACAGGCATGTTCGCCTTCGCCCTGTTCGACGGACGCGACGGCCACCTGCTCCTGGTACGCGACCGCCTTGGGATCAAGCCGCTGTTCTATGCCCGCCATCGTGAAGGGCTGCTCTTCGGCTCGGAGACCAAGGCCATCCTGGCTCACCCGGAGTTCACTACGGGGCTGGAGGTGACGGGGTTGGTCGACGTGCTCACGCTGTCGAAGGGAACCGCCCAGACGCCTTTCAGGAACCTGATGGAGCTGCTTCCCGGCCACTTCCTGTCCTGGCGCCCCAATGGGCAGATGAAGATCCAGAGCTACTGGAAGGTACGCCGTCAGGAGCACCAGCACGACCTGCAGACGACCGTGCAACAGACCCGCGAGCTGGTCACCCACGCGTTGGGTTCGCAGTTGCATGCCGACGTTCCCGTGTGCTCGCTGCTGTCCGGCGGACTCGACTCCACCACCCTCACGGCTATCGCGCAACGTATTGTGAAGGCGAAGACCGGCGGGAATATCAATTCCTTTTCGGTGGACTTCACTGGCCAGGCCGAGCAGTTCAAGAGCGACGACCTGCGTCCCGACCAGGACCAGCCCTTTGCCCTGTTGGCCGCGGAGTTCATCGGTAGCCGGCACCAGACCGTCCTCATCGACAACGAGGAACTGGTCTCCGACCTGGCGCGCGAGGAGGTGTTCCGCGCCAGGGAACTGCCTTTCACCTTCGGCGACATGGATACCTCGCTGAACCTGTTGTTCAGGGAAATTCGCAAGCACTCCACGGTGGCCATCTCGGGGGAAGGCGCCGATGAGGTCTTCGGTGGCTATGGCTGGTTCCGTGACCCCAAGGTCATAGCCTCCGCGTCCTTTCCATGGTCGTCGCGGGTGAAGTTGCCGGCCGGTTTTATCAATGCCGACTTCAACCGCCAATGCGATCTCGCCCAGTACCAACAGGCGAGCTACGACGATGCGCTGCTGCAGGTCGAACACCTGGCACAAGACAGCCCGCACGAGCGCCGGATGCGCGAGCTTTGCCACATGCACCTGAAACGCTGGATGGTGATGCTGCTGGATCGCAAGGACCGCCTGAGCATGTGCAACAGCCTTGAGGTACGTGTGCCGTTCACCGATCACGAACTGGTCGAGTACATCTATAACGTGCCTTGGTCGATCAAGAGCAAGGATGGCGAGGAGAAGTGGCTGCTCAAGCAGGCCTGTGCCGACTTCGTACCGGAGGCGGTGCTCAAGCGCCGGAAAAGTCCCTATCCGACCTCGGCCGACCTGGGCTACGAACGCTTCCTTCGCCAGAGTGCCCGGCAGCTTCTGCAGGACACGGGGAACCCGGTGTTCGGCATCGTCTCCCACGCCTATATGGCCGAGGAACTGCGCCAGCCCGAGGGCTACTTCAATACGCAAATAAGCCGGCACAGCCTGGAAACAGCACTGGCGCTGGATGCCTGGCTACGCTTGCACAAGATCTCGCTCTGATACGAGCCTGAGGGAGCCACGGCAGGCCCGGCCAGGTACCTGGCATGCCTGTGGCTTCCACGGCCGGCAGGGTGTTTCCAGCTTGATTCGCCACGCGTTGGATCATCTGCCGCTTTTCAGGTTTTTACTGTTCAAGCTCATTCAGCCGCGCCTTTCTCGGTTCGGCTGAATCGAGCCAGGTTTGTCGCAGAACCTATTGTTCGAGTCCTGCCACCTTGGCGGGCTCGTTCAGTTGTAGCGGTC
>NZ_JACNAC010000013.1:0-117409 GCF_017349775.1 Pseudomonas sp. GW460-12-10-14-TSB1 | reverse complement strand
CAAGCTGGTGATCACCGTCGATGACGACACCCCGACCCTGGCCTTCGGCAACCTGATCGGCACCGGTACCCAGCTGGCGCAACAAGGCTACTGGAACCTGGGGCCTGGCGCCGACGGGCTGGATGCGAATGGCCTGGACATTTCGCTGGTGAACGGCCAGTTCACCCTGGTCCGGCCGGACGACACCACCAGCATCGGCACCGGTACGCTGGTCGAGCAGTCGCCTTCACCGGATGCCAATGGCGCCTACCAGTTCGCCGGGGCCTTGACCGGTGACTTCGACAACAACGCCGCCACGGCGGATACCACCATCCACTACACCCTGAGCGCCTACGCCAATGGCACCTATGCCCTGGACCTGGAGGAAGGCTTCCGTTCGGTCATCGTCCTCAGCAGCGCCGACGGCTCGCTGGATGCCGGTGGGCCGGACCCGGTACGCACGCTGACGATAGGTAGCGAGGATGTGGTGTTCTTCGGCGCCAACCCGCTGGCTCCGCAGACCGGGCCGAACAGCATCCTCACCGGCATCGGGCTCGGAGCGCCCGACCCTACCGAAGCCCAGTTGCAGACCAACCCCCTGCCATCGTTCATCGGCTCGGCGGCCATGAACGTCAGCACCTCGGGTATCGGCATCGCCAACAACAACCTGGAGGGCAACAACACGGCGGGCATCAATGCCGGTGACGAGAGCTTCGTGGTCAACCCCGAGACGCTGTTGACGGCCATGAAGGTCTATATCGACAACTCGGTACAGGGTTACAACCCGGCCACGGAAGAGCTGTACTACACGATCTACTTCGACAACGGCACGACCTCGGGCGCGCCCATCAAGGTGCAGGCCGCCGACCTGCAGGCGGAAGCGGGAGGCCAGACCTCCTTCACCGTAGAGTGGGATGGCACCCACCTGATCGACGCCGTCCAGCTCACCATGGGCAAGGGCACGATCAAGGTGCCGACCATCGAGTTCATTCACGAGACCCAGAGCCTGGCCAGCGATATCCAGCTGGCGTTCAACGCGACGGTGACAGACAAGGACGGCGACACGGCAACCAGCGCGTTCGACGCCAACCTGTTCGCCAACGACGCGGCCGATGCCCTGTTCGACTTCAGGTTGGTGGGCACCACGGGTGAACGGGATGCCTTCAACATCGACCTGGCAGCCACCGAGAACCAGTACCAGGTCAGCGGCTTCGATGCGGGAGCAGGCCAACGAGATGCGGTGGTGCTCATTGGTGATGCGGGCGCCGTCGTACAATCGGTCGACAACACTGGCGCCGACAGCGTGGTGACAGTGACCGAGACCGGTGGGCAGATAACGACCATTACCCTGGTCGGGGTCGACCTGCTCAATACCGACATTGTCATGGGCAGCGTCTGAAACCTGGCGCGTCAAACCCATGCGAGGGTGGCCTGGAAAACCACCCTCGCTTTTTTTTGCGCGCCCCTATGAGAACTCGTCGAGCCGCTCTACGACGGACTGTTGCTGCCATCGCGGGCTAACGAAAAAACGATTTTGCGCTCGTCGCTTTGCCTCCTCCCGCGTCCCCTGCCGCATAGGCTGAAACTCCCATCCGGCTTGGGAGTATCGGCCAATGCGCAATCTCCTACGCATCCCCATAGTTGTGGCATCTGCCATTAGAGGGCCCAGGTGCGGCCTCAACGACTGGAATTGCCCCAGGAGAACGTCATGACTATCTCTAAAACAACCGCATCACCCACGAACGAATTGACCACTGACACCAGTACCGCTCTCTACCCCGTCTTCCCCAGCGACAACACGCTGGCCGTCAGCACGGCGAACGGCATTGCGCCCGTGGTGCTCGGTGCGAGCGTGACCCTGGACGAAACCACCGGGTTGCAGAACGCCACCGCCACACCAAGCCCGGCAGGAGACGCTAACGACAATGACATTCTGTTGTCCGCCCTGCCCTCGACCTTCGCCACCCGGTTGACCGCCCTTGGCGCCGGTACCGCGATGGACGCCGCCTTGAGTGGCTATACCGGTGCGGTGGGCAACACTGGCAGCAATGCCTTCACCCTCAACCTGACGCCCGGCATCAACGTCATCGATATCAAGTTCACCGACAGTCTCGGCGCGGCGCTCAACGGCCTGGACAGCGGCCTGGACACCCTCGATGGCACCAGCATCCTTCTCTATACCGATACCAACAACAACATCCTGCTGGGCCGCGCCGGAGGCCCTGGCGGCGCTATCGTGTTCGCGGCCTATATCGAAGAAACCGGATCGCCGGTCAGCGGCGGCAAGATCTGGACCGTGGAATACCAACCGCTCAAACACCCGGACGCGAGCAACCCGGACGATGCCCTCAACCTGCTGAACAAGGTGTTTGTCAGCACCCTCCAGGACGGATTCAACCTGACCAATGCACCTTCCGGACAGAACCTGTTCCTGATGTTCACGGGGTCGAACCCGACGGTGGTCAACGACGGCGGTGTGTTGCGAATCAGCGATCCGACGATCATCGCCACCGGTAAAGACCCCGCCGACCAGTCATCGGGCGCCAACATCAACACCGGTGACACCGTCAATACCAGCCAGGGGGGTGGCCCGACCACCCTGGGTACCAACAACCAGATGATCGTGGAACAGGAAGGCATCCGCCTGACCTTCGTCACCGGCGCCCGGCAGAATGTGACCGTTCCCAACCTGGACCAGAACGAAGCCGATGTCGAAGCCAACATCGACTACACCGCGATGTTTAATGCGAAGACGGCCAGTTTCGATGTCGTGCAGTTGCAAGGCGGCAAGACGGCGATGGTCAAGATCAGTGCCTTCAGCACTGCGGTTGAAACCGGCGTGAATTTCGTCAACGGCTATGCGAACGACGCATCGGTGGCCATCACCAATGTCCGTGTCTTCGATAAAAGCACCGGGCTGGTGATCGAGAATTCCGACGGCTCGGTGAATGATCCGAGCATTGCCATCAGCTTCTCTGGTGGAGTGGCCACCGTCACCGGCGTCAAGGCCGGCTATCAGATCGAATACACCACCACCGCGGATCACAACCGCGTGCTGATCGAGAACGGAGCAGCCACCAACGCCAGGGGCGATAACCACGCCGACTTCGATATCGGTGGTTTCTCGCTGCGCCATCCTTCTACGATCACCACCGAAATCGGCTCGCAGATGATCTTCGAGGACGATGGACCGGCCGCGGCCGGAACCGCTGAGGCCGGTACCGTCGACGAAGACGGCCTGGCCAATGGCATTGCCGGCGGTGTCGGCGACGTGCCTGGCGAGGTCACCACCGTCAGCGGCAGCGTGACCGCAATCTTCCAGTCCGGCGTCGATGTGCCGCTGAGCTATTCCTTGTCGAGCGATACCAGCGGCCTGCCGGCCCTGAGTTCGGGCGGGGTGGCGCTGGTGTATAGCGTGGTCGGCGACACCCTGACCGCCAAGGCGGGCGCCGTCGATGTATTCACCTTCAGCCTCAGCGCGGCGGGTGCCTACAGCTTTACCCTGCTGCAGCCGCTGGATCACCCAGCCGGCAACGATGAAAACGACATCACCCTTAACCTGGGCACGATGCTGCAGGCCACGGACAAGGATGGCGATACGGTAACGGCTGCGCCCGAGAAACTGGTGATCACCGTCGATGACGATACGCCAACCGCGACCGGCGTCGCCGAAGCCGGAACCGTCGATGAAGACGGCCTGGCCAATGGCATCGCCGGCGGCGTCGGTGACGTGCCTGGCGAAGCCACCACCGCCAGCGGCAACGTGACGGGCATCTTCCAGTCCGGTGCCGACGTACCGCTGACGTACTCCTTGTCGAGCGATACCAGCGGCTTGCCAGCCCTGAGCTCCGGTGGAGTGGCGCTGGTGTATAGCGTGGTCGGCGATACCCTGACGGCCAAGGCCGGTGCAGTCGATGTGTTCACCTTCAGCCTCAGTGCCGCGGGTGCCTACAGCTTTACCCTGCTGCAGCCGCTGGATCATCCAGACGGTAACGACGAAAACGACATCACCCTCAACCTCGGCACCCTGTTGCAGGCCACGGATAAGGATGGCGATACGGTAACGGCCGCGGCCGAGAAACTGGTGATTACCGTCGATGACGACACGCCAACGGCGAATGGCACCGCCGAGGCCGGCACTGTCGACGAAGACGGCCTGGCCAATGGTATTGCCGGTGGCGTCGGCGACGTCGCTGGCGAAGCCACAACGGCCAGCGGCAACGTCACCGGGATCTTCCAGTCCGGGGCCGACGTACCGCTGACGTACTCCTTGTCGAGCGATACCAGCGGTCTGCCAGCCCTGAGCTCCGGTGGCGTGGCCCTGGTCTACAGCGTCGCGGGTGACACCCTCACTGCCCAGGCGGGCGCCGTCGATGTGTTCACCTTCAGCCTCAGTGCAGCCGGTGCCTATAGCTTCACCCTGCTGCAACCGCTGGATCATCCAGCGGGCGACGATGAAAACGACATCACCCTCAACCTCGGTACCTTGCTGAAAGCCACCGACAAGGACGGCGATACGGTAACGGCTGCCGCCGAGAAACTGGTGATCACGATCGATGACGACACACCCACCGCCAATGGCACCGCCGAGGCCGGCACCGTCGACGAAGACGGCCTGGCCAATGGTATTGCCGGTGGTGTCGGTGATGTGCCTGGCGAAGCCACTACGGCCAGCGGCAGCGTCACCGGGATCTTCCAGTCGGGTGCCGACGTACCGCTGACCTACTCCTTGTCGAGTGACACCAGCGGCCTGCCAGCCCTGAGCTCCGGCGGCGTGGCCCTGGTCTATAGCGTCGCCGGCGATACCCTCACGGCCATGGCTGGCGCAGTCGATGTGTTCACCTTCAGCCTCAGTGCAGCCGGTGACTACAGCTTCAGCCTGCTGCAACCGCTGGATCATCCGGCCGGCAACGACGAAAACGACATCACCCTCAATCTGGGCACGATGCTCCAGGCCACGGATAAGGATGGCGATACGGTAACGGCCACCGCCGAAAAACTGGTGATTACCGTCGATGACGATACGCCAACGGCGAATGGAACCGCCGAGGCTGGCACCGTCGACGAAGACGGCCTGGCCAACGGCATCGCCGGGGGTGTCGGCGATGTGCCTGGCGAAGCCACCACGGCCAGCGGCAATGTGACGGCAATCTTCCAGTCCGGGGCCGACGTGCCGCTGACCTACTCCTTGTCGAGCGATACCAGTGGCCTGCCAGCCCTGAGTTCGGGTGGAGTGGCCCTGGTGTACAGCGTCGCGGGTGGCACCCTCACCGCCAATGCAGGCGTGGGTGGCGCCGAGGTATTCACCTTCAGCTTCAGTGCCGCCGGTGCCTACAGCTTTACCCTGCTGCAGCCGCTGGATCACCCAGCGGGTAACGATGAAAACGACATCACCATCAACCTCGGCACCCTGCTCCAGGCCACGGATAAAGACGGCGATACGGTAACGGCCGCCGCCGAGAAACTGGTGATTACCGTCGATGACGACACGCCAACCGCAACCGGAGCCGCCGAGGCCGGAACCGTCGATGAAGACGGCCTGGCCAATGGCATCGCCGGCGGTGTCGGCGACGTAGCTGGCGAGGCAACGACTGCCAGCGGCAACGTCACCGGGATCTTCCAGTCCGGGGCCGACGTGCCCCTGACCTACTCCTTGTCGAGTGATACCAGCGGCCTGCCGGCATTGAGTTCGGGCGGAGTGGCGCTGGTCTACAGCGTGGTGGGCGATACCCTGACCGCCAATGCGGGTGTGGGTGGCACCGAGGTATTCACCTTCAGCCTCAGCGCCGCCGGTGCCTACAGCTTTACCCTGCTGCAGCCGCTGGATCATCCAGCCGGCAATGACGAGAACGACATCAGCATCAACCTCGGCACGTTGCTGCAAGCCACCGACAAGGATGGCGATACGGTGACCGCTGCCGCCGAAAAACTGGTGATCACCGTCGATGACGACACACCAACCGCAACCGGAGCCGCCGAGGCCGGCACCGTCGATGAAGACGGCCTGGCCAATGGTATTGCCGGTGGTGTCGGTGATGTGCCTGGCGAAGCCACCACGGCCAGCGGCAATGTGACGGGGATCTTCCAGTCCGGGGCCGACGTACCGCTGACCTACTCCTTGTCGAGCGATACCAGCGGCTTGCCAGCCCTGAGTTCGGGCGGAGTGGCGCTGGTCTACAGCGTGGCGGGCGATACCCTGACCGCCAATGCGGGTGTGGGTGGCGCCGAGGTATTCACCTTCAGCCTCAGCGCCGCGGGTGCCTACAGCTTCAGCCTGCTGCAACCGCTGGATCATCCAGCCGGCAATGACGAAAACGACATCAGCATCAACCTCGGCACGCTGCTGCAAGCCACGGATAAGGACGGCGACACGGTAACGGCCGCCGCCGAGAAACTGGTGATCACCGTCGATGACGACACGCCAACCGCAACCGGAGCCGCCGAGGCCGGCACTGTCGATGAAGACGGCCTGGCCAATGGCATCGCCGGCGGCGTCGGTGACGTGCCTGGCGAAGCCACTACGGCCAGCGGCAGCGTGACCGGGATCTTCCAGTCCGGGGCCGACGTGCCACTGACCTACTCCTTGTCGAGCGCCACCAGTGGCTTGTCAGCCCTGAGTTCAGGCGGAGTGGCCCTGGTCTACAGCGTTGCCGGCGATACCCTGACGGCCAAGGCTGGCGCCGTCGATGTGTTCACCTTCAGTCTCAGCGCCGCGGGTGACTACAGCTTCAGCCTGCTGCAACCGCTGGATCATCCGGCCGGCAATGACGAGAACGACATCAGCATCAACCTGGGCACGATGCTGCAGGCCACCGACAAGGATGACGACACGGTAACGGCCGCCGCCGAGAAACTGGTGATTACCGTCGATGACGACACGCCAACGGCAGCCGGAACCGCGGAGGCCGGTACTGTCGATGAAGACGGCCTGGCCAATGGTATTGCCGGTGGCGTCGGCGACGTAGCTGGCGAGGCCACAGTGGCCAGCGGCAGCGTGACGGGTATCTTCCAGTCCGGGGCCGACGTACCACTGACCTACTCCTTGTCGAGCGATACCAGCGGCCTGCCTGCCCTGAGTTCGGGTGGGGTGGCGTTGGTCTATAGCGTGGTGGGCGATACCCTCACTGCCCAGGCTGGCGCCGTCGATGTGTTCACCTTCAGCCTTAGTGCCGCGGGTGCCTACAGCTTCACCCTGCTGCAACCGCTGGACCATCCAGCCGGCAATGACGAGAACGACATCACCATTAACCTGGGCACGATGCTGCAAGCCACCGACAAGGACGGCGACACGGTAACGGCCGCCGCCGAGAAGCTGGTGATTACCGTCGATGACGATACGCCAACCGCAGCTGGAACCGCCGAGGCCGGAACCGTTGACGAGGACGGCCTGGCCAATGGCATCGCCGGCGGTGTCGGTGATGTGGCGGGTGAAGCCACAGTGGCCAGCGGCAGCGTGACGGGTATCTTCCAGTCCGGGGCGGACGTACCGCTGAGTTATGCCCTGTCGAGCGACACCAGTGGCTTGCCTGCCCTGAGTTCGGGTGGGGTGGCGTTGGTCTACAGCGTCGCGGGTGACACCCTCACTGCCCAGGCTGGCGCCGTCGATGTGTTCACCTTCAGCCTCAGTGCCGCGGGTGCCTATAGCTTCACCCTGCTGCAACCGCTGGACCATCCAGCGGGCAACGACGAGAACGACATCACCCTCAACCTGGGAACCCTGCTGCAAGCCACCGACAAGGATGGCGACACGGTGACCGCCGCCGCCGAGAAACTGGTGATTACCGTCGATGACGACACGCCAACCGCAACCGGAACCGCCGAGGCCGGTACCGTCGACGAAGACGGCCTGGCCAATGGCATCGCCGGCGGTGTCGGTGACGTGGCGGGCGAAGCCACCACGGCCAGCGGCAACGTGACGGGTATCTTCCAGTCCGGGGCCGACGTGCCGCTGAGCTATGCCCTGTCGAGCGACACCAGCGGCTTGCCTGCCCTGAGTTCGGGCGGGGTGGCGCTGGTGTACAGCGTCGCCGGTGACACCCTGACGGCCAAGGCCGGTGCGACCGATGTATTCACCTTCAGCCTCAGTGCCGCCGGTGCCTACAGCTTCACCCTGCTGCAACCGCTGGATCATCCGGCCGGTAACGATGAAAACGACATCACCCTTAACCTGGGAACGTTGCTGAAGGCCACGGACAAGGACGGCGACACAGTGACCGCAGCGGCCGAGAAACTGGTGATTACCGTCGATGACGACACGCCAACGGCGAATGGCACCGCCGCGGCCGGTACTGTCGATGAAGACGGTTTGGCCAATGGCATTGCCGGTGGCGTCGGCGACGTGGCTGGCGAGGCCACAGTGGCCAGCGGCAGCGTCACCGGTATCTTCCAGTCGGGTGCCGATGTACCGCTGAGCTATGCCCTGTCGAGCGACACCAGTGGCTTGCCTGCACTGAGCTCCGGTGGGGTGGCGCTGGTCTACAGCGTGCTGGGCGACACCCTCACTGCCAAGGCGGGCGCCGTCGATGTGTTCACCTTCAGCCTCAGCGCCGCGGGTGACTACAGCTTCACCCTGCTGCAGCCGCTGGATCATCCGGCCGGTAACGATGAAAACGACATCGCCATTAACCTGGGCACGATGCTGCAAGCCACCGACAAGGACGGCGACACAGTGACGGCCGCCGCCGAGAAGCTGGTGATCACCGTCGATGACGATACGCCAACGGCGAATGGCACCGCCGAGGCCGGCACCGTCGACGAGGACGGCCTGGCCAATGGCATCGCCGGTGGCATCGGTGACGTAGCTGGCGAAGCGACTGTCGCCAGCGGCAGCGTCACCGGGATCTTCCAGTCCGGGGCCGACGTACCGCTGAGCTACTCCTTGTCGAGCAACACCAGCGGCTTGCCAGCGCTGAGTTCCGGTGGGGTGGCACTGGCCTACAGCGTCCTGGGCAACACCCTGACCGCCAAGGCCGGCGCGACTGACGTGTTCACCCTGAGCCTGACGGTAGCGGGTGCCTACACCTTCACCCTGCTCCAGCACCTGGATCACGCGGCGGGCAACGACGAGAACGACCTGGCGATCAACCTGGGAAGCCTGCTGCAGGCCACCGACAAGGATGGCGACACAGTGACCGCCGCAGCCGACAAGCTGGTGATCACCGTCGATGACGATACGCCGACCCTGGCCTTCGGCAACCTGATCGGCACCGGGACCGACCTGGCGCAACAAGGCTACTGGAACCTGGGGACTGGCGCCGACGGGCTGGATGCGAATGGCCTGGATATCTCGCTGGTAAACGGCCAGTTCACCCTGGTCCGGCCGGACGATACGACCACCACCGGCACCGGTACGCTGGTCGAGCAATCGCCGTCACCGGACGCCAATGGCGCCTATCAGTTCGCGGGAACCTTGACCGGTGACTTCGACAACAATGCGGCAACGGCGAACACCACTGTGCACTACACCCTGAGCGCCTACGCCAACGGCACCTATGCCCTGGACCTGGAGGAAGGCTTCCGTTCGGTCATCGTCCTCAGCAGTGCCGACGGCGCGCTGGATGCCGGTGGCCCGGACCCAGTGCGCACGCTGACGATCGGCACCGAGGACATCGTGTTCTTCGGCGCCAACCCGCTGGCTCCGGCAAGCGGCGCGAACAGCATCCAGACCGGCATCGGGCTTGGAGCGTCCGACCCGACCGAAGCGCAACTGCAGACCAACCCGCTGCCATCGTTCATCGGCACGGCAGCCTTGAACGTCAGCACGGCCGGTATCGGCATCGCCAACAACCTGCTCCAGGGAGACAACCAGGCGGCGATCGGCGCGGCCGATGAAAGCTTCGTGGTCAACCCGGAAAGCCTGCTGACGAGCATGAAGGTGTTTATCGACAACTCCGTGGGCGGCTACAACACGGCAACCGAGGACCTGTACTACAGGGTCTTCTACGAAGATGGCACCTTCTCCAACCTGATCGAGGTCAACACCCTGACGCCGGAGGCCGGTGGGCAGGTGTCCTTCACCGTCGAGAAGTCGGCCACATCCTTGATCGATGCCGTTCAGCTGACGATGGCCCGGGGCGATATCAAGATCCCGACGATCCTGTTCACCCACGAGACCGAGAGCCTGGCCAGCGACGTCAAGCTGGCGTTCAACGCGACAGTGACGGACAAGGATGGCGATACGGCAAGCAGCGCGTTCGACGCCAACCTGTTCGCCAACGACACGACCGACGTGCTCTTCGACTTCAGGCTGGTGGGCACCACGGGTGAGCGGGATGCCTTCAACATCGACCTGTCGGTCGCCGAGAACAAGTACCAGGTCAGTGGCTTCGATGCCGGCGCAGGCCAGCGCGATGCGGTGGTGCTCATTGGTGACCCGGGCGCCACTGTGCAGTCGATCGACAACGCCGGCGCCGACAGCATCGTGACGGTGGCCGAGACCGGCGGACAGATAACGACCATTACCCTGGTCGGGGTCGATCTGCTTAATACCGATATCGTAATGGGCAGCGTCTGAAACCTTCGCGCATGCGAACCGATGCGAGGGTGGCCTGGAAACCACCCTCGCTTTTTTTTGCCGCTCCCGTCCGAAGTGCCTCGATCGCATCCGCGGCAAATGCCCGGGCAGCCCAAGGCTCAAAGAGCGCAGCGGCATACCTGCGTATTCATGGGGGGGTAGGAAATAATGAGCACGGCATCACCCTCGGCCTGGGTACCCAGGTCGACGACGACAAGGACAGCGACAAGGACAGCAACGGGCTGCCTTGTCTTGATCACCTCATTCCAGTTCCACCCACGTGGAGTCGGGCGGCTCTTCGTTGTCGGTGAGCCCGTGCTTGAGCGCATACATCAGCAGGTCGATGCGGTTGATCAGGTTGAGCTTCTGATAGATGTTGCTGAGGTGGTTGTGCACGGTGTGCTCACTGATCCCCAGGTGCTCGGCGATGCTCATGTATTTGGCGGACGGGTCGCCGACGATGGCGCGAATCAGCTCCCGCTCGCGCAGCGTCAGCCGCGCCTGTTTCGCCTGCTCCAGGTTGCATCGCATGGGTATATGCCGGGTCGCGGCATAGCCGGAAAGCCCACCGGACCAGGCTCTGTCCAGTCCGACGTCGTAATAGTGGACCTTGATGATGGCCCGGACGATCGATTCCGTCGGGTCTTCCGCCAGCACGATGCCGCGCGCGCCCGCCTCGATCGCCTGGGCAACCGGGACGGATTCGTACAGGCCCTTGAGCACCAGCAGCTTCATTTCCGGGCTGCGGGTCAGCCCCGCGACAACCTCCAGCGGGTTCAGCGCATCCGGAAAGAAACTGAAAAAAATCACGTTGGGACGCAGCTGATCGGCAAGGTCCAGCGCGGTGGTATAGGTGGTGGCCTGGCCACTCACCTCCATCCGGGGCTTCCTCGCATTGATCAAATCATGGAGCCCCATGAGCACGAGGGGACGGCAATCGATCAGCATCACGCGTATCGTTTTTTTATGGTCTGGCATGATCTTCCTGCCTCCCCTTGAAAAACGATGACCTTCATACGCGTTGGCCTTCCTTGATCGGCAACTCACTCTTGAAGGACGGATGCGAGCGCCGACAGGCTCTGAAAGTGCCCGCCCGGGTCTTGGCGACCCGGGGTACAGGCAGAAGTTGCGGAGGTTTCCCAAAGCCGGACAAATCTATCGAAGCAGCATAAATAAGAATAACTATCAATAGCTTGCACGTACCGCAGGGCGTCCGCGAGCCCTCAACTGAGTCTAGGCTAGCCCACTGCAATGCCTGCCAACCCATCCGTCGGTCTTCGACTCAAGCCTGGTGCGGGTCGCCGGGCCGATGTTCCCCGGGGGCGCCCTGCCCCCTGCAAATCAAGCTCTTAGGCTCGCCGCGAGCGACCTGCGGGCAGAATCGGATCCAACCAGGCTCGTCAATTAACGGACGAGTGGCGCGCAGCCAAGTACGCAAGCCATGAAAGCGTCAATTTACCGACGAGGCCAGCAGCGTCATAAATCACTCGGCTCACCGATCCCTGCACAAGCGAATGCGGCTGCCGGGACAGATATCTCTCGGCGGCGTGGCAAACCGGATGGGTGAATCAAAGCATAATCTTCGAGGTGCGGATGGCGTTCCCGCCGGGGGCGTAGACCTGCGCTCATTGGCCGTCGGGCCAGACGCGACCAGCCCCTGACGAGTGCGGATGTCTCCGGCTCCGGGGTTGTAGAGCGCAGCAGTCGAATGGCCGGGCGGCCTCTACTCCTGGTCCTCGACGCCAACGCCCATGGCCTGGCCGGCGCTACCGGGGCTCAGCCAGGCATTCACATTCTCGACACTTTCGACCGGCGGTTTGCCCGCCCAGCGATTGAGGGTGAAGACATTGCTGAGGAACTCGTATTGCGTCTTGAGCAGGTCGCGCCGGGCGCGGAACTCGTTGCGTACGCTGGTCAGTACATCGACGGCATTGACCATGCCGTAGCTCAGCCCCTTCTCCGCCGCCACCCTGGACAGCTGCGCCGAGGCCAGCGCCGAACGGCTGGCGTCGATCTTTTCGCCGTTCGAATTGGCGGTCAGGTAGGCGCTGGTGATCTCCTTGACCACCCGGCGCCGGATCGCTTCCAGCTCCTGCTCGGCGACCAGTTGGTCCTGATAGAGCCCACGGACCCGCGCCGAGGTCGAGCCGCCGCTGTACAGCGGCACCTGAACGCCGATGCCGGCGACGTAACTGTCGGTGCGTGGCGCCAGGGTATTGTTGTAGCCCTCGTTGGTCTGTTGCGCGCTGAGGTTCAGGCTCACCGTCGGATAGTGCCCGCCCTTGCCGCTGCGCAACGCTGCGTTCGCGGCTTCGGCACCGCTCTCGCTGGCCTTGAGCGTCGGGTTCAGCTCCATGCCCTCGCGTACCCAGGACTCCAGGCTCTGCGCCGAAACCCGCAGTTGCGCGTCATTGCGAATCCGGTTGAGCTTCTCCTTGACCGGCCGGCCGACCAGCTCCGCCAGCGCCTCGCGGCTGATGCTGGCCTGGTTGCGGGCATCCAGTTCCTGGGCCGCGAGCAGGTCCACCCGGGCCTTGAGGTCGAGCTGGTCGGTAATCATCGCCAGCTGCTTTTCGTACAACGCATTGACCCGGTCCAGGCTCTTTTGCGTGGTTCGACGCTCCGCCCGCACCAGCTCCAGCTCATCCTCGGCCGCCAGCGCGGTGAAGTAGCGCCGCGCCAGCTCCACCGTGGCCTCGGCCTGGGCGTCCAGCGCTTGCGACTCGGACTGCTTGGCCAGGCTCTTGAACTTCTGGTAGTTCTCCCACGCGGCCTTGTTGTAGAGGTACTGACGCAGCACCAGGCTGTAGCTTTCGCTATCGAAGCTGCGCTCCTGGATCAGGTCGTTTTCCTGGTGGATCCGGTTCGTCCCGGCATTCAGCGACAGTTGCGGCAACAGCGCCCCCAGCGCCTCGCGTTGATGTTCCTTGCCTGCCTGCGCTTGCGCAAAAGAGGCCAGGACCTGTGGGTCTTCCAGGCGCGCCTCGCGATACAACTGCATGAGGTCGGTGGAATAGGTCGAGGCGTTGACCCCGGTTGGTGTTACCGCAGCGGTTTGCGCCAAGGCGGCCCCCGCTGCCAGCATGAATGCACTCCCTAGCAGAACTGACGACTCTCCCACGGTCACTCCTCGATCATTGATTGAGACATCACATCCCGGGCCGGCTGCATCAAGTACTGCAACAGCGTGCGTTGCCCGGTGATGATCAACACGTCCGCCGGCATCCCCGGCAACAACTTGCGCTCACCCAAGGTGCGCGCACCGTTCTCGGTGACCCGGACCCGCGCCAGGTAATAGGCGGTCCCGGTTTTTTCGTTGGTCAGCCGGTCGCCCGAGACGCTGCTGACCTCGCCTTCGATCACCGGCGTGGTCGAGCTCTTGAACGCGCCGAAACGGATATCGGCGCGCTTGCCGATGCCGATGCGGTCGATGTCCACCGGCGCCACCTGGGCCTCTATGACCAGTTCGGAGACCGATGGCACGATGTCCAGCAAGGGCGTCGCCGAACGCACGACACCGCCGATGGTGTGCACTGTCATGCCGATCACCATGCCCGCGTCGGGGGCGCGGATGACGATACGGCTGAGGCGGTCTTCCAGGGCCGAATTCTTCTCTTGCAGATCGTAGATCTTGGTCTGCACCTCGGCCAGCTGCTTGGCCACGTCGGAATTGAAATCCTTGTCGACCTGGAGGATCTGCAGCTGGGTTTCGTTGATCTGCAGACGGGTCTTGTCGATGGTGGAACGGTGATCGGCCACCTCCGACCTGAGCATCCCCAGCTTGCGGTCCTGCTCGAGCAGGCGTTGCTTGTCGACGAACCCCTCCTTGAGCAGCTCGGACAACTCACCGATTTCACCGCTGTAGGATTTCTCCAGGCGCACCTTGACCGCGATCATCGACTCCAGGCCCTTGATCTGCTGGTGCAATTGGCCGATGCGCTCGCGCAGCACCGAGATCTGGCCCAGCCGCGAGCCGCGCCGAGCATTGAATACCTGGGTCTCGCCCTGGCGCGCTTCCTCTCCTCGCACACTGGCGGATTCGGGCATCGCCCCAAAGTCGATCGCCGGCAACCCATCGCGCTCGGCAATCAGCCTCGACTCCATGGCCCTGGCCGCGACCAGCAGGCCTTGGGTCGCCTCGTATTCGGAGCGCAGCTGGGCATCGTCGAGGATGATCAGCGGGTCATCGCGCTTGACGATGTCGCCATCGTGGGCCAACACCGATTTGACGATGCCGCCTTCAAGGTGCTGGACCGTCTTGCGGTAAGTCTGCACGGTGACCACCCCCGGCGCGTAAGCAGCACCGTCCAGGGGTGCGAGCGCCGCCCAGGTGCCGAACAGGCCGAAGGTCACGCCAACGATGCCGATGCCCAGGCGGTGGGCCTTGCGATCGGACACCGGCAGGTCGGAGAAGCTTTCGATTTGACGATCAGGCATAGGATTCACCGCCATCGTCCTTACGGGCATCGATCGACGCCACGTTGGTAGCCACAGGTACTGGCCCGGCGTGTTTCGGGACCGGCGGTTGCTGCCCGCTGAGTTCGGCCAGCACTTCCTCGCGCGGCCCATAGAGGCCGACAACCCCGGCTTTCATCACCAGCAGCCGGTCGAGTTGCGACACGATGTTGGTGCGGTGGGTAATCACGAACAGGGTCGCGCCGGTGTGCTTGATCTGCTGGATGGCGGCCGCCAGGGCGCGATCGCCGACTTCGTCGAGGTTGGAGTTGGGCTCGTCGAGAATGATCAGCCGCGGGTTGCCGTACAGCGCGCGGGCCAGCCCGATGCGCTGGCGCTGCCCTGCCGAGAGCATGACGCCTTCGCTGCCGATGACGGTGTCGTAGCCATCGGGCAACAGCAGAATCATTTCGTGGACGCCAGCGGTCCTGGCGGCCTGGATGACCTTCGCCGAATCGATCTCGGCGAAGCGGGCAATGTTCTCGCCAACGCTGCCCTCGAACAGTTCAATGTCCTGGGGCAAGTAACCGATATGCGGGCCAAGCTCATGCTTGTCCCAGGTGCTGATGTCCGCGCCATCCAGCCGGACCACCCCATGCTGCGGCGGCCAGACGCCGATCAGCGCCCTGGCCAGGGTCGACTTGCCCGAGGCGCTCGGACCTATGATGCCCACCACGCAACCGGCCGGTACGCTGAAGCTGATGTTCTTGAGGATCGGGTTTTTCGAGCCAGGCGCCGTGACCACCAGATTCTCGACCTGCACCTGGCCCTCAGGCGCGGGCAAGGACAGACGCTCGGGTTGCGCCTGTTGTTTGCCGAGGATGTCGTTCAGGCGGTTGTACTGCGAACGGGCCGCGATAAAGCCCTTCCAACTGCCGATCATCAGGTCGATGGGGGCCAGTGCCCGCCCCAGCAGCACAGCCCCGGCGAACACCAGGCCGGCCCCCACCTGATGGTCCACCGCCAGGTATGCCCCCAGGCCCAGCACCAGCGATTGCACCAGCAGGCGGAAAGTCCGCGAAAGCGTCGTGACCAGGCCTCCCCGGTCGCTTGCCAGGGACTGCAGCAGCAGAACGCTTCTCTGCCGACGGCCCCAACGATCCATCAGGGTTTCCAGCATGCCCATGGACTCGATGACTTCGGCGTTGCGCAGGTTCTTGGTGGTATAGAGGGTCGCGCCGATGTGCTCCTTGTTGGCCTGGGCCAGTACCGGCCCCGTCAGCTTCTCATTGACGAAGGCGAGCACTATCAACAACAGGGCACTGCCCGTCGCGACCCAGCCGAACCAGGGGTGGAACAGGAACATCACGGCGATATAGATCGGCAACCAGGGCGCGTCGAAAAAGGCGAACAGACCGCTGCTGGAAAGAAACTGTCGCAACCCCGTCAAATCGTTGAGCGACTGGGCCGAGGCATCCATGCCGCCACTGTCCAAGGCCCGTTTGAAACTGGCCTTGTAGACCTGGCGACTGAGCAGCACATCCAGCCGGGTACTGACCCGGACCATGATGCGCGAACGAATCCATTCCAGAGAGCCGAGGGTGATCACCAGTCCGATCATGATCAACGTCAACATGGCCAGGGTGGTGAGACTGCCGCTGGTCATCACCCGCCCATACACCTGAAGCATGTAGAAGGTCGGGACAAGCATCAGCGCGTTGATGAAGAAACTGAAAAAGCCGACGAAAACAAAGCTGTCTCTACAGACCTTCAACGCATTTTTCAGACTGTTTTCAGGTGTGCTTTGCATTGAAACCTCTGCTCGAAAGGCCAGCCTTTGTGGAGCTTAGATCATGCCGAACAGCCGCGCGCAGCCATTGGCCGGTTCGCCTCGGGCAAGCGCAATCGCGCCGGTAACGGCCCGGCGCGCGAGCGCGCGCAAGAGCCCGACGACTTAGAGACCTGATGGCTCTAGCACGGGCTCATGGCGCCATCATTGGCAGGAGGGAAGTGGCTGGAGCAGAAGCGCCGCGGGATACCGGGACAGGCTTTCCAGGCGCGTGACAGATTCGTCGCGCGCCCCGCTTCGCCCGGGAGAATCCGATTGTCGGTAGCGACAGGTGCAGTGCACGCAGCGCCTGGGTATCCCGATTAGTCTAGTTACTGGATTGGCCGGCCAGCCTTGCGATGACCAGCGGTGCATTCGCGCCGGATATCGGGCTGCTGGAACGCAGCCGACGGCGAGGCTCTGCAACACATGCAAAGCCTCCTGGATCGGGCACCCGTGATGATGCGTGTCCACCGTCAAACAGGTTGAGCTTCCAATCGGCTCACCCATGCCTTGGAAAGAGCTCTGCCATGGCCAGAGCCCTCGACCGCATCAGGCTTTCGAGCAAGCAGGCGGTGCCCAGTCCCCCATGTCGGGGTTGCTGCACACGTCGTTGACCATGGTCTGGCCACGAGCAGCGACTTTCTGGCCTTCCGCGCGCTTGGCCGAGGCTTGCTGCAAGGTGCGCTCGGTGGTGACGGCTTCTTTGGGCACATTCGTCTTCGTCGCCGGCTTGGCGCTGGCCTTCTTGCTGGTCGACGCCTTCTTATCGGTGGCGGCTGGAGGCTTCACGGCAGCTACTTGAGCGACGTCCTGGCGTTGCACACCTACCGTCTGCAGGTCTTTCTCATAGGCCTGGGTGTAGACATCGATGCTCTCGCCCGCACGCCCATCCGCGGCGGCCATCAGCGCGTTGGTTTCCTTCAGGCCGCTGACGATCTCGGCCAGACGCAGGCGCCCTTCGCTGTCGCTGATCTTCTTCGCCTTGCGCGCATTGAGCAGTGACGTGAATTCACGCTGGTAGCAGTTCTGTGCGGTACTGGTGTAGCTGATGCTGCGGTCGATTTCGCCGGTACTGTGGTCGATGTCGCTGGCGTAGGAGGCAATGCGCGCACGGTCGTCGCTGATCTGTTTCTGGCGTTCGGTGTAGTAGCCGGTCGCGCCACCGACCAGGGCCCCGGCGGCAGCGCCTATCAGGGCATTGCGGCCGGCATCGCCGCTATTGCCGACGAAGGCCCCGGCCAGGCCGCCGAGCAGGCCGCCAGTAATGGCGCCGGTGGCCACCGACTTGGTCATCGACTTGTCGGAACTGCGCAACTGGCTGACCGGCTCATAGCATTGCGGGTAGTACTCGACCTTGGTCTGGGCCGCGACCTTCGAGCTTGGAGACCCGAAACTCGCGCATCCGCCCAGCAGCAGTGCGCAGCAGATCAGGGTAGGCACCGGCAGGATACGAGCCGGGATGAAAGCGCAGTGCTTGAGTGAAGTATCCATGGTCGTGTCTCTCCTTTTTTGTGGGTCAATTCCGTTTCGGCTTCTGCGCAGAGCGGGCTCCGTCCGACGTGACCAAAGTCAGCTGCCGCTACATCCAGCCTAGCTGGTCTGCGCTGCCGCCGACGGCCGTTTCGACAGCCTGTTCAGGGCGCCAGCAGCTCCTTCAGGATCGTCTCCGGGTCTGCCCGACGCTGCTGGCGAAACTGCCCCACATGCCTGACAAAAACTGTGGCACGGGCTACCAGGCTTTTTCCCAGCACCGGTTTGTGATTGAGCTCTTCTCGGGTCCGCTGGAACTGCGTCTGGATCACCTCGTCGGTGTAGCGCGTTCCGGTCGCCAGGTTGTCGATGTAGATCGCCAGGGCGCCATCGAGCGCACTGCGCCCATTGGCGATGCCCGTTTCATAGAGCTTGGCGGTGGCTTCGTCCTGGGCTGCCCGCGCTTGATCGCGGTCCTTCTTCAGGTTGGTCAGGCGAATGTTGTAGTTGTTGACCGTCTCGGCCACCAGGGCCGCCGACTGGATCAGGTTGCCCGCGGCCTCCTCGCGCTGCCGGGCGATCAGCGACACATTGCGCTTGAGCTCTTCGTTCACCCGCGCCAGGCGGGCCTGCAGGTTCGGGTCGGTGCTGCTGGCGATGAGACTGTCCAGTAGTTGGGTCGGGTCTTCGGCAGCGTTGATTTCATCGGTCAGGCCTGCCAGGCGGCCCTCCTTCTGCCACTGCTCGAACAGTTCCTCGTAGCGTGAGCGCGGTGCCGACAACGCGCCCAGGGCCACCCGGAAACCGGTGGTGGCGTTGCGCTGTTCGCTGCCGTCGGCGGCGAACAGCGGGTATTCCCGACGCATGCCGGTGAACAGCGTCAGCTCGCCTTCCAGGTAGTTGCCACCCTTGACCACAAAGCCGCCGTAACTGCCCTGGCGGCGACCGGCGTGGACCAGTTGGAAGGACTCCTGGACCATCTCCGCGGCATTGCCGATCACGTCGAACAGCCCCAATGGATTGGGCTTTTTCAGCCCGACCGGCAACAGCCGCGCGCCCTGCCCGGTGCCCCCGGCGACCTGGCTGAACACCGCCCAGTCCCCTAGCGGGCCATCGCTGTCGCTGCCTTGCACCTTGCGCGGGAACAACCGCGCCTCCAACGCCTGGCGGCTGACCGCCTGGCCACCGCGGGCGGCGAATTCCCACTCCACTTCGGTCGGCAGGCGGACGAAGCCCATCCCGCCGTCCTCGGCCGCTTTGCCGCGGCCGCTGACCGGCAAGCGGTCGCGGTGGTACTTGAGCAACCAGGCGCTGTACACCGCGGCAAAGCGCTCAGCCTCCAGGCGCGACAGCTTGACCTTGGGCAGGCGCGCAGCCATGTCGCTCATGGGCGCGCAGGCCGGGGCCTCGCCCTGCCCCGCCAAGGCCGCCTCCTGGGCCATGACCAGGGCATATTGGCGCTCGGTGACCTCGTATTTGCCGACGAAATAGAACATCGGCTTGAGCAGGCTGTCGGCCCCGCTCTTGGGCAGGGCCGGGGCGATTCTGGCTTGCCAGTCGGCCGGCAGGTCGTCGAGGACGAACTGACCGTTGATGTAGTCGCGCCGGTAACCGGAGATGAAGGATTGCCGGTAGCCCGGATCCTCATCGCTGAAGGGATAGCCGAGATTGACCTCACGGTCGTCCAGGCTGCCCTTGGCGAGGACATAGACGTAGCGGAACACCAACTCGCCTTCGCAGGGCAGCGGTAGGCTGAGGTCATCGGGCAGCGGTTTCGGATTATCCGCAGGGGCGTCCTGCGCCTGCGCTGTGCCGGCCAGCGCCAGCATGACGAGAGCCTTCAGCCAGACTAGAGCCCTCAGCGGGACTAGAGCGCTCAGCCGGACCAGAACCCTCAGCCAGTTAGACATCGCGCAGTCCTTCCGATGCTTCGATCCGCGCCGCGCGCCAGCCACCGGAGGCCGCCGCCAGCAGGCAGCAGAACAACGTCAGCAGCAGCGCCAGCAGGTAGTGGCTCGGCAGCAGCCGGCAGGCGAACTCCCCCGCCGCCGGTGCGAACAACCGGTTCAACCCGGCTTCGGCCATGCCGTACAAGCCCCAGGCCAGCAGCAGGCCGAACACCCCGGTGTACAGCGCCTGCAGCACGACGAAGGCGACCAGGGCGCCTGTCGAAAAGCCCAGCAGGCGCAACACCGACAAGGCCCTGCGCTTGCGCTCGACGGCGGCCAGGGCGCTGGCGGTCATCGCCGCGAAGGCCCCGGCCAGTGCCAGGCTGGCGATGATCCAGAACACCAGGGTCAGGTTGCGGCTGAGGGAGCGCACCTGGGCGATGGCGTCGGCCTGGGTCGCGACCTCAAGCCCGCGCTCGGCGAAATACCGGCGCAAGCGCTCCACGCCGTCCAGGTCCGCAGCGTAAAGACGAAACCCCGGATACACCCGCGCCGTGTTCGCTTGTGGCTCATGCCCGGGCCAGGCCAGGCCGTCGCGGTAGTCTTCGGCGGCTTCCAGCAGGGCCAGGGGCGCGAACAGCGCATCGCGCTGGAAGGCCGCGAGTGGCAAGACCCCCTGCACCCGCAGGCGGGTGCGCTGGTATTCCTGTCGCCCGGCTACCTGACGGCCGAACGCGGCGCTCAGCACATCGCCGCCCTGGACCCCGAGTTTCTCCGCCGCCCGCTGGCTGAGCAGTATCTGGTCCGGCGCCTGGAGCAGCAGCGCGGGCGCCACCAGCGGGTCGCCCGCGGCGGTGGGGATCATCTCAACCGTCAGGGCCTGAGCGGCCGAGTCCGGATAGAGATCGGCGGTCGCGGCGATCTGCCGGGTGCGCGGCACGACGAAGGCGACCTCGGGACGAGTGGCCAGTTCGGCGATGGCCTGGGCGCTGAAGCGCCCGCCGCCCATGGGCACGACCTCCCGCACCGCGGGGTCGCGCTCCAGGCGTTCGGTCAGGGTGCTGACCAGGCCGAACTTGAGGCCGAACAACACCAGCAAGGGCGCGAGCACGGCGACCAGGGCCAGGACCGCGCAAGCCGACAGGCGCACCTCGGCGCGGTAGTCGTGCCAGGCCAGCAGGGCCATCAGGGCAAGGCGCATCAGCCACCTCCCGCCAGCGTCGCGGTGACCCCGCCATCCGCGCCGCGCTGCACCTGCAAGGGATGCAGCTGCAACCCGGCGCGCCGGGCCAGCGCCTCGTCATGGGTGGCGACCAGGATGCACACGCCGCGCTCCTCGGCCTGGGCCACCAGCAGTTGCATGACCCGTTCGGCGTTCAGCGGGTCCAGCGAGGCGGTGGGCTCGTCCGCCAGCACTATGCTCGGCCCGTGGGCCAGGGCCCGGGCGATGCTGACCCGCTGGCGCTGGCCCACGGACAGTGCCGCCGGCAGCTTGTGCAGTTGGTCGGCGATTTCCAGCTGCTCGGCCAGGCGCCTGACCGTGGCATCGGCCGGCAGGCCGAGCAGCGAGCGCGACAAGCCGATGTTGCGCTGCACGTCGAGAAAACCCAGCAACCCGCCCGTCTGCAGCACATAGCCCATGACCCGGCTGCGCAGCCCGGCCAGCACATCCTGGCGGCCACTGCGCCAGAGCCCGGCGACATCCAGCGCAGGGTCGTCGATGCTGCATTCGAAGACCCCGCCCGGGTCCGGCGACAGCACCAGGGCCAACAGGTCCAGCAGGGTGCTCTTGCCGCTGCCGCTGGGGCCCACCAGGGCCAGGCGCTGGCCCGGCCGCAGGTCGAGCTGGGGCACCACCAGGCTGTAGCGCTGTGGCCCCTCGCCGCGGGTCTTGCGGATATCCCTGAGCTTGAGCATCAGGGCAGCGTCGCCAGGGGCACGCGGTACAGGGCATCGCCCGGCTGGGCCTCGCCGAAGCGGACCCAGTTGGCAATGTCATTGTGGAAGGTCTCGTACAGGCGGATCTTCGACTCCAGCTCGTCGATGAAGTCCTGCTGCTCGGCCACGCTCAGGGACAGCCAGAGGTCCTGGGTCATGGTCAGCGATTTGCTGCGATACGGCAGGCCCTCCAGGTACTCGCCGAGGACGCCGCCTTCGACCAGGTTGCCGCCCTGCCTCAACCGCGTCGGATCGCGGCTCATGTGGGCGCTGGCGCTGGCGATTTCCTGGAAGAAATCCTTGGGCGAGGTCTGGGTACGGCGGGCCGCGTCGACGATCAGTTTCAGCGACTGCTGCAGGTCGTTGAGCTGCAGCTTGGTCAGCAGCACACAGACCTGGAAGGCCGGCAGCGAGGGGTTGGTCAGGTCGTGGTCGGAAGTCCAGGCGGTGATCAGCTGCGGGGCACGGACGGCTGATCGGCGGCCGAGAAAGTCCATCTGCATGGCGTAGCCGATGGCCGTGGCCTTGCTCGCGACGCTCGGCGCCCCCTGTGGCGGCGCCAGGCTGGGCACCTGGTTGTTGCGCGCCTGATGCACCTGTTCGGCGAATACCGAGCCGATCTCAGTGACTGTGTCGCCGAAGCGACCGACATCGCCGCCAGCCACCGGAATGTAGAGGTCGCCGATCTGCGGGTTGGCGTCGGCCGTCAGGCTGCGGTACTGCTGCTCGGCGAAGTCATGGTTTTTCCGGCCGGCCTCGGTGCGCAAGTGCAACGCATAGATCTTGATCTGTTTGCTGAGGGCGGCTTCGCGCACCTCGGCTTCGTTCATCTGGGTACGCCCCAGCGGATCGTTCTTGCGCAGGGCGCCAGCGTCGGTGACCAGCAGGATCAGCCGCCCGGCATAGGGGCTCCAGTCCATGCCTTCGACCGCCTCCATCACACCGGCGAAGGCATCCTCATTGAAGGCATGGCTGGACACCTGGGCGGCCTTGACCTGGCCAGCCAGCTCGAGGAAGCGCTGCGGATCGCGGCCTTCCTCCAGGCTCACCAGGGGGCGCGCCACATATTCCAGGCCCGGGGTCTTCTCGACATTGCTGCGAAACCCCACCAGGCCGAAGCTGACGCTGTCCAGGTCGCCACGGCTGGCGATCTGCTGGTGCAACGTCTGCACCACCTTGCGTACCCGGTCGATGTAGGGCTGCATCGACACCGAGGTATCGACCACCAGCACTATCGCCGTGCGGAAGGCGTCGCTGCCGACTTTGCCCGCCCCCTTGGCCTTGCCCGGGGCCGTGTCGCCGGGGTCGATGGAGGCCACATTGAGCAGTTGCACCGGCTGGCCGTTGGCATCGAAGCTCTCTCGGGCCTCAAAAATCGGCAGCAGGTAGAACTGGTCCTGGGGAATGGCGCTGGCCGCAGGCTCCAGCGCGACGATCTGCGGGTCCACGCTGCCTTCGTTCTGGGCCTTGAGCAGTGCGCTACGGGCCTGCGCCGTGTTCGCCAGAAACCGCTCGAGGCCGCTCACGTCGCGCAGGAACATGACCGGCGAACGACCGGAGCGCTCGGTGAACTTCAGCACCAGGCTCTGCTTCCAGTCGCTGACCTGCTCGGCCGGCAACCAGCCATCGCGCTGGCCATCGCTGGCGGCGCCGACCTCCAGCCAGCTGCCACCCGCCACCGCCTTGCGCTGATAGACATACAGCACCGAGAACGCCGGCAGCGCTGCGCCGCTGGGCGCCGCCCCGGGCTGGCTGGACACCTGTGCGCCGGGCTTGCTCAGCACCCGTTGGAACAGGGTTTTCTTGCCCGGCATCAACAGCGGACGGTCGCCGCCATCAGCGTTGGTCGCCAGCGGCGGTTGCGCTGCGCTGGCCGTCTTGGCGGGCGAGTCCTGCACCACGCCAGCCGGCGTTTTTTTGGCCTCGACCTGGCCGTCTTGCGATTCCGCCGGCGGCGCCGAGCGCAGCCACCAGTAGCCCCCGCCAGCCAGGGCCAGTGCGCCGGCCACGGCCACACCGAGCAGCGCTAACGACGGCCTGCGCGACCCGGCCGGCGACTTGGCGCCGAGGCTTGCGGCCGGTGCGGGCCTGGCCGTGGCGGCCGGCTCGGGCTCCGGCGCGGCGAGCGGCGGCATGTCGAGGGAAACCGGCGTCAGCCCGCCCAGGTCGGTCGCCCCGGATTGGCCGGCGGCCGCAGCAGGCGGCAACGGCAGCGGGCGGATCTGCGTCGCCTCGGTATCGGCCGGCCCGGCGGGCGGTAGATGGTCCAGCGCGGCGATCAGGGCATCGGCATCGGCAAAGCGCTCGGCCGGGTCCTTGGCCAGCAGCTTGCGCAGAATCCCCTGGTAACGGCCGTGGGTCATGGGCAGTTCGGGCAGCGGCTCGGTCAAGTGGGCCAGGGCCGTGGACAGCGAGTCGCTACCGGTATAGGGCAGCTTGCCGGTGAGTATCTCGTAGAACACCACCCCCAGGGCGTAGAGGTCGGCGCGGCCATCGATCTGCTGGCCGCGGGCCTGTTCCGGACTCATGTAGCTGGGTGTGCCCACGGCGAAACCGGCCTGGGTGAACTGGGTGCGGTCCTCCAGGGACTTGGCGATGCCGAAGTCCGAGAGCACCGCCGAACCGTTGGCGCGGAACAGGATATTGGCCGGCTTGACGTCTCGGTGCACCAGCCCCTGGGCATGGGCATAACCCAGGGCCAGGGCGATCTGGCGCAGGTAGACCAGGCCCTGCTCCGCGCTGAGCCCCTCGGCGATCCGCTCCTTCAGGGTGCCGTTCGGCAGGTACTCCATGGCCATGTAGTAGAAGTGGCCGACATTGCCGATGTCGTAGATGGTCACTGTGTGCGGGTGGGAGAGCCGCGCCAGGGTCTTGCCCTCGCGCAGGAAGCGCTCGCAGAAGCTGCGGTCGGCGGCCAGCGCGGCGGCCATGACCTTGAGCGCCACCTTGCGCTCCAGCGAGCGCTGGGTCGCCAGGTAGACGGTGGCCATGGCGCCATCGCCCAGCTCGCGCTCGATCGCATAGCCTGGAATCTCCATGTCCAGGCTCGAGCGTTCTTCAGTCGATGCGTTTTCAATGGGCATTGACGACTACCGCCGTGATGTTGTCGGGAGCGCCCCGGGTCAGCCCCAGGTGCACCAGGCTGCGGACCACCTCATAGGGGCTCGCGTTGCCCAGCACCTCGCGCAGTTCATGGTCCTCGACGGTCTTGGTCAGCCCGTCGCTGCACAGCAGGAAGCTGTCGCCGGGGCGCACCTCCAGGTCCACGGCCGAGAGTTCCAGCCAATCCTGGGTGCCCACGGCGCGGGTGACGATGTTGGCCATGGGGTGCTCCCGCGCCTCGTCCTCGCTGAGCAGCCTGCTGTCCAGCAACTCCTGGACATAACTGTGGTCGTGGCTGATGACCTCCAGCTGGCCCTCGCGCAGGCGATACAGGCGGCTGTCGCCGGCCCACAGGCAGGTGGCGTCGGCGCCTCGGGCGGCCAGCAGCACCAGGGTGCTGCCCATGATGCCGACCCCGCGCTGTGCGGTTTCCTGGCGAACCGCCGCGTTGGCCTGCTCCAGCCCCGCCCGCAACGCCTGGACATAGGCCGGCAAGGAGGGCTCGGGCGGGATGGCGCGCAGCGTATCGACGATCAGGCTGCTGACGAAATCGCCCGCCGCATACCCGCCCATGCCGTCGGCCACCACCCAGAGGCCGGCTTGCACCGCATCCAGGCAGGCGTCCTCGTTGACCTGACGCACCATGCCGACATGGCTGTGGCTGGCGGATTCGTAACGCGTTACGGTTGACGACATGCCCTGGCTCCCGAAATGGCCCTGCTTCCCAAAAATCAGCTCCCAAAATCAGTTCCCGCAATCAGCTCCCGAAATCGAACTGCAGGGTGTGCGCAAGCGACGCGCAGCCGCCCTCGCCCAGCAGAAAACCGCTGAAATCCTGCGCCGCCGGCAACCCCTGGCAGCGCAGCAGGCCAGCGGCGACCCGCCCGGAGCCCTTGCCCCACCAGAGGCTCGCGCCCTCGCAGGCGTGCTGCATCAGCACCGCCCCGCGCGCCGCCGCAGTAGTGGCGACGAAGCGCATCTGCCCTTCCAGCGCCTGCCTGCCCAGCGCCGGCGCGCTACAGACCGGGCTACCGAGGGCCGGCACCGCGGCCTCGAAGGCCTCGACATCGGCCTCAGGCTCCAGGGTCGAGAGCAACAGGGCCTCGGCGGCCTCGAACCAGTCATCCGGGCCGGCCACCAGCGCGCCCAGATCGGTCTCGGCCTCCAGCAGCAGCGCTATGGTCAGCGGGAAGTAGCGCCCGACCCGGTCGACGCTGGGCATCATCACCCCCACCACCGCCTCACTGCCGAGCAGGCCCGGCGCCACGGCAAAGCGCCACAGCGGGCTGACCAGGTAGGCATCCAGCCAATCCGCCCCCAGTTGCGCCTGGCTGGTGGCCATGCCGGCGGAGAGCCAGGCATCCCAGCGCTCGATAAAGGTCGGCGACAGGCCGCGGTGGATGAAATCCCCGCGGCCGGCCAGCTTGCCGTAGAAACCCGGGCTGCTCACAAGCGCTCCGGCAAGCTGAAGCCGGACACCAGCCGGCCCTTGAACGGGTTGAACGCGCTGCTGGCGCGCAGTTCGCAGGAGATACTCGCAGTGTCGACGCGCATGCGCAGGGTGAAGCGGTCCGGGGCGTTGCCCTGGGTCAGGTCGGACTGTTCCAGCAAGCGAAACCAGGCCCAGGGCCCTTCCAGGGTCAACCCCGAACGCCCGGTGCTGGTGGGCGGCGTAACGGACAGGCGCACCACCCCCAGGCTGTTGGGGCTGGGCCATTGCATCGCCATCGGCCGGCTGGGGCCATGGTCGTAGCTGAGCTGCTGGCCGTCCAGATCGAGCAGGAACTGGCTGATGGAGGCGTCCATCGCCACGGGCTTGAGTTCGAAGCGCACCGTCGGCTGGGTGCCTCCAGAGCGGAAGTAGGCATCGCGAATGGCTGCGGCGCGTTGGAAGGTTTGCAGCACGCCCGGGCCTATGCCGAGCTTTTCCGCGGCGCCCGGCTGCCAGCGCCAGTTGCTGGTCGAGGTGTTGACGTAGGGCTGCAGGTACTTGCGGAAGTAGTTGTCCATCACCCCGCCCACGCCGAAGAAGTTGCCGAAGTCCTCCAGGGTGGCCTCCCGCGAACTGGAGTTGACCAAGGGATAACGGCCGGCCAGGGACTGGCGGTAGACATTTACCACCTCACTGACCCAGGCCGCGTTCAGCTGGGTGCGGATGCTGCCCATCATGCTGCCGGTGGTGGCGCTGACCACCGAGTTGACCAGTTTCTGTACCAATGGCGGCTGGCGTTCGGCGCTGAGTTTGACCCGCGATGCCGTGGCCACCGCCTGGTTCTTCGCCTCGCCCAGCAAGGCCTCGCCGCTGGCGCCGCTCATGGCGCTGGCCTGCACATAGAGCTCATTGAGCTGGGCCAGCAGATCGTCGATCGGCGCTGGCCCATCCCCCTGGGTGGCCACCAGGCTATTGAGCTCGGCGAAGCGCGCGGTGATGGGATCGACCTGCGAGGCTGCCGGCGAATCGTCCTCGGCCGCCTGGCCGACCAGCGAGCCGAGCTGCTGCTTGAGTTTGTCCACTGTGCCGTCGGCGGCCTTGAGCTTCTCGGCCAGCAGGCGATCCTCTTGTTGCAGGTTGGTTTCCCTGGCCACCGCATCGAGCAGTTTCTTCAGTGGCGAGTTTGGCCCGGAGAGCACCCGCAACACATCGGCGGCCTGGGCGATGCTGTTGATCGCGACGAAGTCGAGATCGCCGAGCAGGGTTTCCCATTGGTTGAGGAAGTCCTGGAAGTACAGGGCACGCACCTCCAGGGCCAGGCTGGCGACGTCCTGGTTGTCGTTCAGTGGCCGGCCGAGTACCCATTGTTCCTCGGCCAGGGCGCCGGACTGGCTGAGGCTGGCGACCATGAACGCCTGGCGGTAGCCGCGGTAGGTATAGAAACCGGACAACGGATCGTTCAGCGGCTTGCCGCTCTTGCGCGTGAACACCAGGGCGGCATCGCGCCCGGCCGCTTCGCTGAGGCGGAAATCCGCGATGCCCTCGGGCAGTTTCTGGCGTTTCACCCGGTTGTAGACCCGCTGCGCCACGGACATCTGCTGCAACTGCCGACGCAGGTCAGCGAGCAGTGCTTCATCCAGCCTCGCCGGTGGCGGCTTGTGGGCGAACAGCGCATTGAGATGCTCCGCCAGGGCCAGCCGCTGTTCCGGGGCCAGGTCGCGCGGCAGGCTGTGGTCCCAGTCGAGGTTGATCCAGGTCTTGATGGCATCGGCGTCATAGTGCTCGGCGCTGGCCAGCATCAGGTAGGCCTTGAGACCTTCGTAGAGAAACTCCGTGTTGCCGCCGCTGCGCAACTGTTCCTCGATGCGTGTCAGCAGACGCGGCGCCAGCACCGCGATCAGCAGCTTGCGGTACACGCTGGCGGCTTCGGCGCCAAGCATGTCGCCCTGGTACAGGCCATAGCCTTCGGCCCAGGACAGCGGATAGTCGGCGACATGGCGAATGGCATTGAGCAGTGGCAGCACGGCGAGTACCTCGCGCTGCGCCGGGCTGAGGGATTCGACCTGCCCCTTGAGTGGCGCCAGGCGAGAATCCACCTCGGCGATATAGGCCTGGTTGGCGCGGTAGCTGGCGACCCAGATCGCCGTCACCGCAAGCAATACCACGGCACTGGCGGCGAGTACCCCACGGGTGATCCAGCGATGCCGGCGCTCGACCTTGGGGTTGCTGCCGACCAGGCCGCGCTCGCCGAAGGCGACATCGCGGAACAAGCGGGTGATGAAGTAACTGCGACCTGTGCCGGTCTGGCGCGCCAGGTGCTGGCGATCCAGGTTCATGCTTTGCGCCATGCTGCCGATCAGGCGGTCGATGGGGCTGCCTTCCTGGGTGCCGCTGGTGAAGTAAAGCCCGCGCAACAGCGCACGTTCTTCATAGGGATTGGGCTTGAACACCCCCTCGAGGAAGGACGCCAGGTTGTGACGCAACGCCGCGAACTGCTGGATGAAGCCGTAGATCAGATCGCGTCGGTTGGGGTCGCGCTCCTGTTGCAGGCGTTCCACCAAGCGCTCGGTAAGACGCGCCTCAAGGGCGGTGAATTCCTCGTCGAAACGGGCCAGCGGGCCCTGGGGGTTCTTGCCATCGTCCAGGGCGAAGGTGACGCCCCAGACCTGGGCCCGTTCTTCCTTGCTCAGCGCGTCGAAGAACTCCATGAACCCCGGCACCAGGTCGAACTTGGTGAGCATCACGTAGATCGGGAAACGCACACCGAGCTGGCTGTACAACTCCTGCACCCGCGTGCGGATGGCACGGGCATGGGCACTGCGCTCGGCCTCGCTGCCCAATAGCAGGTCGGACAGGCTGATGGCGACGAAGACGCCATCGATCGGCCGGCGCTTGCGCTGGTTCTTCAACAGGTCGAGAAAGCCCAGCCAGGCCGCCTTGTCCACCGCCGCATGGCTATCCTGGGTGGTGTAGCGCCCGGCGGTGTCCAGCAGCACCGCTTCGTCGGTGAACCACCAGTCGCAGTTGCGCGTACCGCCGACACCGCGAATCGCCCCGCCGCCCATCTGTTCGGCCAACGGAAAGTGCAGCCCGGAGTTGACCAGCGCGGTGGTCTTGCCCGAGCCCGGCGGGCCGATGATCACGTACCAGGGCAGTTCGTACAGGGTCCGCCGCTCGTTACCGCCAAGCTTGCTGCGCTTGAGCAATTGCAGCGCTTCGTCCATGCGTTGCTTGAGGGTCGCCAGCTCTTCGGCGGTGGCGACGCTGGCCGCATCCGGGGCCACCGCCGCCAGGCCCTGCATGACCTTGGCGGCGTTGCGCCGGGCCTGGACGATGCGCAATACGCGCATGCCGATCCAGGCCAGGAACAACAGGGCGATCAGCGCCCAGCGTACGGCCGCCGAGGCCAAGGGTTCATGGCCGGCGACGACGATCAGCGGGCCGAGGAACCAGATCACCAGGCTCAGGGCGAGCAGGCCAAGCAGCGGCACCACCCAGCGCACCAGGAAATTGAAAAAGGTCTTCACTGGTTACCCTCCGCGAGAACGGTAATCTCCACGCGCCTGTTCTTGGCGCGCCCGGCGGGGCTGTCATTCGAGGCCACAGGTTCGGCGTCGCTGCGGCCTTCGGCGGTGAAACGCTCGGGTTGCCCGCTGCGGGCGGCGAGGATCTCCATCACTTGCTGCGCCCGGTCCTGCGACAGCTTCCAGTTCGAGGGGTAGCGCAAGGTGGCGATCGGTCGGTTATCGCTGTGCCCGGTGACCTGCACCGTGCCCTTGACCTGGCGCAAGGCATCGGCGACCCGTAGCAGCAAGGGCTGCAACTGTTCGGAAATGCTCGCGCTGCCCGAGGCGAACAACTCGTCGCCACGAATGGTCACCACCGAGCGATCCAGCGCATCCTCCACGGCAACGCGCTGGGCCTTGATGTCCTCGGCGAGGAAGCGCGCCAGGCGTGGGCGTTCGATCAACCTGGGCTGCTGCGGCGGACGGTCGATGCTTTGCACCGGGATCTCGCCCAGGGCGTGAATATTGCGAAACACCGGCTCGGCGTCGGCCGCCAGCTTCAGGCGCAAGCCGAACAGCAGCAGCAACAGCAGGGCCAGGCAGATGGCCACGCCAACCCAGGGCGGCAGGAATTGCGACAAGCGATCGCGCGCCACGCTAAGCCCCCGCCAGTGCGGCGACAGCTCGCGCTCGAATTCGCCGCGCACGCTGCGAATGGTCGCGCTGGTGCGTTCACGCAGGGCCTCCAGCTGGCTGCGGCCGTCATTCATGACCCGGTAACGGCCCTCGAAGCCCAGGCAGATACAGAGGTACAGCAGCTCGAGAATGTGCAGGCGCTGCTGGGGGTTCTGCAGGCAGTGCTCGAGCAGCTGGAAGACTTTTTCGCCGCCCCAGGCTTCGTTGTGCAGGGTGATCAGCAGGCTCTGCTTGCCCCAGTCGCTGGTACTGCCCCAGGGAGTGCTGAGCACCGCCTCGTCCAGCGCGGTACAGAGCACATAACGGCTGAGCATCACCTCGTCCTGGGCGACGCCGGCGGCGCGCGCCTGCTCCTCGAACTGGCGCAGGTAGGCCAGCAACTGGGCGCGCAGGCTGGCCGGTTGCGGGTGCGCCAGGGTGCTGCGCAGGCGGGTCAGCAACGCCAATATCGGGCCCGCCGCCCGCTCCAGCGGGTTGAGGCCCTGGGCCAGGCTGCTCGCCACCGGCGCGCCCGGCATCGCAATGTGCGGGTCGGCAGCGCTGGCGCCATCCTTCCTTGGGGCAGAGGCATCGAGGGGGCGCCCGCCGGGCCGCGGCATGATCAGGGTATGGTCGTTGCCGCCCGGCGAGGCGCCGCCTGAAGTGCCGCCTATGCCAGAACTGCCGAAGGGATCATCGATCGGGTGCATGGCGAACTATCCTCGGATGGCCCAGAAGGCCAGGTTCAGGCCCGGGAACTGGCCGGCAATGTGAAAGGCGAAACCACCTGAATGGGTCAACTGTTTCCAGTGCTCGCTACCACGGTCCAGTTCGAAATAGCTCGAACCTGCGTGATAGGGAATCTGCCGCGGCGCCACGGGCATGGACAGCAAGGCAATGCCTGGCAACTGCAGATTGACCAGGTCGCGGATGTGTTCCACCGAGCCGATCTTGGCCTGCTGGGGGAAATGGGTGCGCAGGGTTTCTGCCGGCACGTCGGCCCGCACCACCAGGATGAAGCTGGCCATTTCCAGCAGGCTCTTGTCGGCCAGCATCGCCACATGCACGCCGTAGGACTTCTCGACGATGGGAATCGGCGTGGCGCGGGTATCGATGACCATCGACAAGGCTTGCCGCAGGTCATGCATCACCGGGGCGAAGCTGCTCGCCAGGTCGTCGTGGGCATAGGCCGGGTAGTCGCTGGGGCGACGCCCGGCCGCGGAAAAGGTGGCGAACTCCCCCGCCAGGCAGACCGCCTCGCGGTAGAAGTCCTGCGGGTGCAAGGGGCTCAAGCGGGCCAGGTGGCTGAGCAAGGGCTCGGCGCGATTGACCAGTTGCAGCAGTAGAAAGTCGGCGATCTCCGAGGCACCGCCGGCCCCCGAGGCCACCACCCTTCCCGCCAGGGCCTCGCCGCGCTGGTGCAACAAGCCTTGCAACTCCTGGCGAAAGGCCGCCAGCACGCTGGAGGCGGCCACATCGAGCAGCGGCGGGATATAGTCGTCGTCGACTTGCACGGCGTTGTCCGCGCGTTTTTCCAGGACCCGGATCACACCGAGGCAGGCATATTCGCCGAGGCCGTCGCGCTCGGTCAGCAGGCGCAGGGCTTTGCCGCCGATCGCCAGTGACGCCCGGCTCTCGAAGGCGGCGTTGTCATCGCGCACTTCCCGCACCTGGCTGATGTAGCGCGCACCGCCCGGTGCCTCGCCCTCCCCCACGGTGTCGCGGCTGCCGGCACGCTTGAGCGGCAAGCCCAGAAAGACCTGCGCATCGCGCAGGTTGTCGTTCACGTTCAGCGGCGGCGGCGGCAGATCGTCGCCGGGAATGTCGAAAGGCGTGCCATCGGGTAGCACCCCACGCGCGCTGACAATCGCCACCTTGCCCTGGCTGAGCAGGGACTCGTCGATACGCAGCTCGGAGAACCCCCAGCCCCCCGCGCTCAACGGGCGGCAACGGCCATCGATCAGGGCTTCCATGTAGCGATCATGCTGCTGGAGATGCTGCGGCCGCAGAAACATTCCTTCGGACCACACCACACGGTTATTCCAGGACATGGACGGGCTTCCTCGACAGAATTAATTCACGGGCTTCGTGGCTGCCGCGCTGATCGCCCTGGCCGTCAGGGAAACCGTCAATGGCGTGGTTTCATTGCTCGGGATACTGACCATCTGGCGCCACACGGCGCTGTCCAGTTCGCGGTAGGACACCACCAGGCCGAGCAAACGGCTTTGCTCGTCGAGCTTGCGCTCCAGGGTCAGTTGTTGACCCGGCTGGACCAGCAATTCGTCCTGCGCCACCAGGTCCGTGGACAAGGTCGCGCTGGTGGCATTCACCAGGGAGAAATAGTCGGCGCGACTGAAGACCGCACCGCTCTTCAACTCATACAAGCGCACCCGCACGGGCGTCGCCTGGCCGCCCGCCGAAAGATTCAGATCGGCAGCAGCCTGGATATGCATGACAACGACAGTAGGAGTAAGGGGCGGCGGACTCGAAGCGCAGGCAGTCAGCAGTAGTACTGTTGCGAACAACAAGAACTTTGGCATGTCGTCGTCCTCACTGACATTTATTATTCCAAATCGAAACTACCGATAGCCAAACAAGATCAACTCACTATTTAATAGCCATTAGCCTGCATCCAACTAACTGATGGCACTTAGCCTTTGCACAACTTGGAACTTTGTTCTTCATAAGCGCGACTGAATTCGCGCCCGAACAAATCCTCGAAATCGTCTTCAGCCTCTCTGGAAATATTCGCATAGAGTTCCGTGAACAACTCCCAGTATTGCGCTTGACGTCTACCCGGCAGCAAAGCGCCAATCCCCGAAGGTTGACTTAAACGCGCTTCCAGTACCGCCGGCTGAAAACGCTTGAGCAGGTGCTTGATCGAGGCTTGCACGCCTGCCATGACGGCCAGTTGATGCGCTTTCAGGTCGTCGAAGCTTTCCTTGATCGCCTGGTCGGCCGGCATGAAGGCCTGGTTACCGGAACGCAGCAACAGCAGCAGCGCCTCATCGACATTGGGGGCGAATTTGAGGGGGTTGTTCTCCACCGGGCGGATCATGGTCTGGGCCATGCGGAACTCACCCTTGAGGCTGGCACGGGCGCGCAGTACCTCGATCAACCCCTCGACCATATGCCGGTAGCTGCGGCCAATGGCCTCCATTTGGGCGCGGGTTTCGCCTCTGTCGATACGCAATTGCTCGAGCCCCGCGCCCCTGAGAAAGGCTTCCAGCACCTCGTCGCCGCTCCCGGTGGCAGGTGCTGGAGCCGCAACCGCAGCCCGCGGCACGGCCGGCTCGGGTGCGCTGCTGGCCATGCTCTCCGGTGCCGCTGGCAATGGTTGCGGCTGGGCCTGCGCAGTGGCTTGCACAGTGACCGGCGCCACGGACGCCCGGCCCGCACCCAGTTCGGCGAAGGGGTCCCAATCCGCCGGAATCGCTGCTGCCGCGCCGGTTTCGCTGGCCTGGGGGGCGCTGGGGCGTTGTGGTTCTGGCGGGCGAAAATCATGGCGCTCGGGCGGCACGTGGTCGGCCAGGGCCGGTGGGGGCACCGCCGGGGACGCGAGAAAATCGAACAGGTCGGGCTTGGTGTCCAGGGGCGAACCGCCCGCCTGGATCTGTACCCTGCCGGGGGGCGCCGTAGCCGCGCCAGGAATCTCGCCAGGCGCCTGGCGCTGCATCAGCGCATCGAAGCCGGTAAAGGGATCGTTCATCCCGGGCGCGCCGTTGATGATCTGTGGGGCGCCGTTGATCTGCACCAGGATGTCGTACTCGCCGACGCGCAGCAGTTCGCCGTCCTGCAAGGGTTCGCTGTTGCCGCGATGCATGCGCACGCCGGCATTCACCAGATGTACGCCGTTGGTGCTGGTGTCGGTCAGGTAGTAGGTGCCGTCACGCAGCTGAATGACGCAATGCTGGCCGGACACCAGGCGCTCCGGGTCTGGAAGTATCCAGTCGTTCTCGGGGTTGCGGCCGATTTTCAGCTCACCGCGATCAAGCTCGAACTCCGCGCGTTGGCCGGGAGTCAGCTTGTGATAACTGGTGATTGTCAAACGCAGCGGCATTAGAACTCCTTGTAAGGTATTGCTCAATAACCACAACTCGGGCATGCCAGCGAGTGCAAGCCGAGTATAGCCCCCTAAAAGATTTCGGTGTCGTCAAAGTTCCTGCGCTTATATTCGCTTTTTTCAAATAAGCCCTATAGCCAAAGAAACTAAAAAATAACCTGCGACCACCTATCTTCAAACATCACAGTGTTCACCCCACTGGTCGGAGAGTTTCTTGACAACAATTGAACTGGGCTAAAACTTCAGGTCAATTGTCGAGTTCAGAGATAACGCTAAAAAGTGGCTCTGGATAGAACACTCATCCGCAGGAAAGGGATTTAGTCGTGCGCTCGCCCTGAACGGGCGCCGATTGCCGGGCCGATATGGAGATCACGTCCGTGGTGGATGTACAGCACTTGTTGGAAACCATTTCCCCCGACTCCCCCTGTGGCGGCGACCTCGAGTACGACGCCGCATTTCTTGAGCTTGAACGTGCGGCGCAAGGCCAACCCGAACGGCAGATGGGCGATTCCGTGTTGCCCGCCACACCACCGGAATGGCGCCAGGTGCGCGACCTCTGCGTCGAGCTGTTCAAGCGCAGCAAAGACCTGCGCATCGCCAACTACTTCCTGCAAAGCGCCATTGCCCTGCAAGGCTTGCCCGGCCTGGTGCAAGGGTTACAGCTGATCCAACAGCTGCTCGCGCAGTATTGGGACAACCTGCATCCCAGGCTGGATGCAGAGGATGGCAATGACCCCACTTTCCGGATCAACGCCCTCGCCGGCCTCAACGCCGAACCGGTCATTCACCTGCTCTGGGGCATGCCGCTGCTCAGCTCGCGGGCCTTTGGCAGCGTTGGCCTGCGGGCCGCGCTGAATGCCGCGGGCTTGCAGCGCTTCGCCAGTGAAAGCCTGAGCTCGGACCAGCTCGGCGCAGCCTTCCAGGACTGCGCGGGCGAACAGCTGGAGGCCTGCCGCGCCGCCCTGAACGATGCCCATGGCACGCTGTTGACCATAGAGCGTGAGGTCAACGAACGGGTCGGTTCCAACCGCGGCGCGGACCTGGGCACGATCAAGCAACTGCTTCGGCATGCCGTGCAAATCATCGCCGAGCACGCCCCTGCGCCGGGCGTTTCCAGCGCTGTCGCGGAGGCCGGCGAGCCTGTCGATACCGCCATGTCCACGGCCTCCGCCGGCGCCCCGCCGCGCATCGCTGGCGAGATCGGCAACCGTGACGATGTGCTGCGCAGCCTCGACCGCATCCTCAGTTACTACACCAGGCACGAGCCCTCAAGCCCGGTGCCCGTGCTCCTGAGCCGCGCCAAGAGCCTGGTCAGCGCGGACTTCGCCACCATCGTGAGCAACCTGATACCGGACGGCTTTTCCCAGTTCGAAAAATTGCGCGGGCCTGAGGGGCAACAGTCCGAGTGAAAACGCTTAACCGACGCCAATCCAACACAGCCGCAAAGGCAGCGCAGGAGGAAAAATGGCTAACACCAGCAGCCAGAAATTCATCGCCCGTAACCGTGCTCCCCGGGTGCAGATCGAGTACGACGTAGAGCTTTACGGTGCGGAGAAGAAGGTGCAGTTGCCCTTCGTCATGGGGGTGATGGCCGACCTTGTCGGCAAGCCCGCCGAGCCGCTGCCGGCGGTGGCCGACCGCAAGTTCCTGGAGATCGATGTCGACAACTTCGACTCGCGGCTCAAGGCGATGAAGCCGCGGGTGGCGTTCAACGTGCCCAATGCCCTGACCGGTGAAGGCAACCTGAGCCTGGACATCACGTTCGAGAGCATGGACGACTTCAGCCCGGCCGCGGTGGCGCGCAAGGTCGATGCCCTCAATCAACTGCTCGAAGCCCGCACCCAGCTGGCCAATCTGCTGACCTACATGGACGGCAAGACCGGCGCCGAGGACATGATCATGAAGGCGATCAAGGACCCGGCCCTGTTGCAGGCCTTGGCCAGTGCGCCGAAACCGACCGAACCCGAGCCGCAAGCCTGACAGAGGACGCAGACCATGGCCGAATTGATGAAAGACCAGCAGGCCCAGGAAGGCGCCGCGACCGGACAACCGAGCGACTTCGCCGCCTTGCTCCTGCAAGAGTTCAAACCCAAGACCGAGCACGCCCGCGAGGCGGTGGAAAGCGCCGTGCGCACCCTGGCCGAACAGGCCCTGAGCAAGACCGAGCTGATCTCCAACGACGCGATCAAATCCATCGAATCGATCATCGCCGCGATCGATGCCAAGCTCACCGCGCAGGTCAACCTGATCATGCATCACGCCGACTTCCAGCAACTGGAAAGCGCCTGGCGCGGCCTGCACTACCTGGTCAACAACACGGAAACCGACGATCAGCTGAAGATCCGCGTGATGAGCATCGCCAAGGGCGACCTGCACAAGACCCTGAAGAAGTTCAAGGGCACCGCCTGGGACCAGAGCCCGATCTTCAAGAAAATGTACGAAGAGGAATACGGCCAGTTCGGCGGCGAGCCATTCGGCTGCCTGGTGGGCGATTACTACTTCGACCAGTCGTCGCCGGACGTCGAGCTGCTCGGCGAGATGGCCAAGGTCTGCGCGGCGATGCATGCGCCTTTCATTAGCGCGGCCTCGCCGACGGTGATGGGCATGGGCTCCTGGCAGGAGCTGTCCAACCCGCGCGACCTGACCAAGATCTTCACCACGCCGGAATACGCCGCCTGGCGTTCGCTGCGCGATTCCGAGGATTCGCGCTACATCGGCCTGACCATGCCGCGTTTCCTCGCCCGCCTGCCCTACGGCGCCAAGACCGACCCGGTGGATGCCTTCGCCTTCGAAGAGGAAGCCACCGGCGCCGACAGCTCCAAGTACACCTGGGCCAACTCGGCCTATGCCATGGCGGTGAACATCAACCGCTCGTTCAAGCTCTATGGCTGGTGCTCGCGGATTCGCGGCGTGGAGTCCGGCGGCGAGGTGCCGAACCTGCCGACGCACACCTTCCCCACCGACGACGGTGGCGTGGACATGAAGTGCCCGACCGAAATCGCCATCGCCGACCGGCGCGAGGCGGAGCTGGCGAAGAACGGCTTCATGCCGCTGCTGCACAAGAAGAACACCGACCTCGCCGCCTTCATCGGCGCGCAATCGCTGCAGAAGCCGGCCGAGTATGACGACCCCGACGCCACCGCCAACGCCAACCTGGCGGCACGCCTGCCCTACCTGTTCGCCACCTGCCGCTTCGCCCATTACCTGAAGTGCATCGTTCGCGACAAGATCGGCTCGTTCAAGGAAAAGGACGACATGCAGCGCTGGCTGCAGAACTGGATTCTCAATTACGTCGACGGCGACCCGGCCCACTCCACCGAAACCACCAAGGCCCAGCATCCCTTGGCCGCGGCGGAGGTGGTGGTCGAGGAAATCGAAGGCAACCCTGGTTACTACAGTTCGAAGTTCTACCTGCGCCCGCACTACCAGCTCGAAGGGCTCACGGTATCGCTACGGCTGGTATCCAAGCTTCCATCCGCCAAGGCGGTTTGATCCATCCCAGGTGGCACCCGCCGTGGTGGCGGGTGCACTGCAACACAGCGTGGCCAATCGCTGGAGCACAGTGGTGTAGACCACTCAAGGAGGCATGATGGCTGTTGATATGTTTATCAAGATCGGCGACGTCAAGGGCGAGTCCCAGGACAAGAACCACAAGGAGGAGATCGACGTGCTCTCCTGGAGCTGGGCCATGGCCCAGTCCGGCAACATGCATGTGGGCGGTGGCGGCGGTGCCGGCAAGGTCAATATCCATGACCTGACGTTGACCAAGTGGGTGGACAAATCCTCCCCCAACCTGATGATGGCCTGCTCCAGCGGCAAGCATTACGACGAGGCCAAGCTGACGGTGCGCAAGGCCGGCGGCGACGATCCGGTCGAGTACCTGACCATCACCCTCAAGGAGGTCCTGGTGTCCTCGATCGGCACCGGCGGCAGCGGCGGCGCGGATCGCCTGACCGAAAACATCGCGCTGAATTTCGGCCAGGTGCTGGTCGACTACCAGCCGCAGAAGCAGGACGGCTCCAAGGACGGTGGCCCGGTCAAGTACGGCTGGAATATCCGCCAGAACGTCAAGGTGTGACGACAGCCACCCTGCTGCCACGGCGCAGGGTGCTCGTCTTGTAGCAAGGCCAGGGCGCAACAGGAGGTTCGATAATGGCCAGACCCGCATTCATCAATCTGTGGAACAACTATCCGACTGAAAGCCAGCCTTGCGATGGTGGTTGGGAAAATCAATGCGCGATCCGCATGAGCATTACGCTCAACGCCGAGCGAAGCATCCAGGTGGATGCCCACACTTATTCCGAACCGCGCTGCAGCCACGGCCACGCCCGCGGTGCCGAGTCGCTGGCGAACTGGCTGTGGCGACAGCATCTGGGCCGGCCGAGCATCTTCACCGACGCGGCCAAGGCCAAGCTGCAGCTCACCGAGAAGAGCGGCATCATTTTTTTCAAGGATTGCTTTACCCGCAGTGGCGAGACTCGCGCGGCCGGCGACCATATCGATCTGTGGAGCCGCGGTTTCACCAAGACCTATGACGACCCGGCCAACCATTCCGCCCAGGTGTGGTTCTGGGAGCTGTCATGAGTCGACACCTGCTTCGCCTTGTCGCCGCGGGCTTGTCGTGCCTGATCTTTCCGGCCTGCGCGCAGAACCCGGTCGATAACCCCACCCAGGCGCGCTTCCTTGCCCAGGATCTGCTGCTGGAAGAGCGCAATGGCAACTGTCGCTTGCTGGTTCCGGAGCAACCCGGCATCGACCTGAGCCTGAAATGGCCTTGCCAGTTCCATCGGGATGCCAGCGGCGCGCTGCGCACCAAGCAGGTGGGTGCACGCCAGGTGATCCTGGTGGAAAGCAGTGAGCCCATGCCCTCGCCCAGTCGGGATTGCCGCACCGAGATCCAGGCGATACGCAGCACCGGGAAGGGTCTGGAAGCCTCGTCGGCGGTGAGCCGGGTGGCCGCCTGCCCGCCATTCCAGTGGGATGAGAAAGTGTTTATCGGCTTGTTCGAACCCGACGTTTGAGCGCACGCAAGGGCTCGGCTCGAAGCCTGCGAATAAGGAGACCGCGATGAACGCCGAGCAGCCGGTGCGTGCAGGTAAGTTGGGCGGCGCCCTCTGGGCCCTGCGGGATCAGCTGCGCAGCCTCGGCTGCGCCGACAGGAATAACTGAAGATGGCCGAACTGACCCTGCAAGAACGTCTGCAACCCTCGTTGCTCGATCGCCTGACCGACGACGATCCGCACAACCCGAAAGAAGCCGCCGAGCGCCGCGTCATGTCGATGAACCAGCTCAAGGCTTCGGTGCTGCGCGATCTGGCCTGGCTGTTCAATACCTGCGTGCTGTTCGATCCGGAGCAGGCCGCGCAGATGCCAGCGGGCAGCTCGGTGCTGAATTTCGGCCTGCCGCCCCTGGCCGGACACACCGCCTCGAGTGTCGATGTACAGGCCATCGAAGCCTTGTTCAGCGACACCATCGCCGCGTTCGAACCGCGCATCCTCAAAGGCTCGCTGAAGGTTCGCGCGCAACTCGACGGCAATGACATGAGTCACAACGCCCTGAGCTTCGAGATCGAGGGCGATCTGTGGGCCGAGCCGGTGCCCCTGCGCTTGCTGCTCAGCACCGCCCTCGACCTGGAAACCGGACACGTCAAGGTGACGCCGGCCGAGCCCGTCAGGAGACGCCGATGAACCCGCGCATGCTCGAGTATTACAACCAGGAGCTGCAGCATATCCGCGAGAGCGCCGCCGAGTTCGCCCAGGAATTCCCCAAGATTGCCAGCCGCCTGACCCTGTCCGACCTCGAATGCGCCGACCCTTATGTCGAGCGCCTGCTGGAAGGCTTCGCCTACCTGAGCGCGCGGGTCCACCTGAAGCTGGACGCCGAATACCCGACCTTTACCCACAATCTGCTGGAAGTCGCCTACCCCCATTACCTGGCGCCAACCCCTTCGGTGGTGGTGGTACAGCTGGTCGCCGACCCCAACGAGGGTTCACTGACCAGCGGCTTCAGGGTCGAACGCCACGCTGCCCTGCGCGGCCAGCTGGGCCATGGCGAGCAGACCGCCTGCGAATACCGTAGCGCCCATGCCGTGACACTGTGGCCGTTGCAGGTCAGCCATGCCGAATACTTCGGCAACCCGGCGGCGACCCTCGGCCGGCTGGCCGCCAGCGAACCCAAGGCCAAGGCCGGGCTGCGCCTGCGCTTGCGCTGCGGTGCCGGGTTGCCGTTCAACGCCCTGGCGCTGGACAGCCTGCCGCTCTACCTCAACGGCGCCGACGAGCAACCTTTCCGTTTGTACGAGCAACTGCTCGGCAACGCCTGCGCTGTATTCATCAAGAGCCTCGACGGCGACTGGGCCGAGCGCTTGCCTCTGGAGAGCCTCAAAGCGCGCGGCTTCGACGATCAGGACGCGGTGCTGCCGGTGGTGCCCCGGGCCTTCCAGGGGTATCGCCTGCTGCAGGAGTATTTCGCCCTGCCCAACCGCTTCCTGTTCGTCGACTTCACCGGGCTGAGCGCCGGTGTGCAGCGCTGCAGCGGCCAGGAACTGGAGTTGGTGGTGCTGTTCGATCGCCTCGACAGCACCCTGGAAGGCACGGTGTCGGCGGCCCAATTCGTGCCCTTCTGCACCCCGGCGGTGAACCTGTTTCCACGCCGCACCGATCGCATTCACCTGAGCGAGCGAGTGCATGAGCACCAGGTGATCGCCGACCGCACCCGGCCGCTGGATTTCGAGATTCATTCCCTGACCCAGGTCACCGGCCATGGCAGCGGCCCCGAGCAGCCGTTCCAGCCGTTCTATGCGATCCGCGATCCGCTGCGTTATGGCCGCGAGCAGGCCTACTACATCGTCCGCCGCGAGCAGCGGCGCTTGTCCAGCCAGCAACGACGCCGCGGGCCACGCTCGACCTATATCGGCAGCGAAACCTTCGTCTCGCTGGTGGATGTCAACCAGGCGCCCTATCGCCACGACTTGCGCCAGCTCGGTCTCAGTGCCCTGTGCACCAACCGCGACCTGCCGCTGCTGATGCCGGTGGGTACCGGCAAAAGCGATTTCACCCTGGAAGACAGCGCCCCGGTGCTGGCCGTGCGCTGCCTGGCCGGACCAAGCCGGCCGCGGCCGAGCCGCGCTCACGATGCCAGCGCCTGGCAGTTGATCAGCCAGCTATCGCTGAACTACCTGTCGCTCAGCGAACAGGGCCAGGGCGCCGCGGCGCTACGGGAGTTGCTGCGCCTGTACGGCGACCCCGGCGATGCGGCGCTGCAGTTGCAGATCGAGGGTCTGCGCCAGGTGCGCAGCACGCCCTGCACCCGCAGGTTGCCGATGCCGGGACCGATAGTGTTTGGCCGTGGCCTGGAGATCAGCCTGGAGTTCGACGAAAACGCCTTCCGCGGCACCGGCGTGTACCTGCTGGGCGCGGTGTTCGAGCGCTTCCTGGCCCGTTACGTGTCGATCAACAGCTTCACCGAAACCGTACTGCGCACCACCGAGCGCGGCGAAATCATGCGATGGCAGGCGCACCCCGGATGTCGACCGAACCTCTGAAACCGCTGCACAGCATCGCCCGGATGGCCGACGAGCCCTGGGCCTACGACTTCTTCCAGGCGCTGCGGCGCATCGAGTGCGAGGCCAGCGACCGGCCGCGCATCGGCCATTCCCTGCGCTTGCACGACGACCCGCTGCGCCTGGGGCAGAAACCCGACTGCGGCTTCGCCCCCTCGACCCTGGCCAGCATCGAGACCGACCCCGAGGGCGCCGCGCCGCGCATCGAACAGTTCTTCTTCGGCATGACCGGGCCCAACGGCCCCCTGCCGCTGCACCTGACCGAATACGCCCGCGATCGTCAGCGCAACAACGACGACGCCACCTTCACGCGCTTTCTCGACGTGTTCAATCACCGTTTGTTGTGCCTGTTCTACCGCGCCTGGGCCGAGGCGCGGCCGACCGTCAGCCATGACCGCCCCGACCACGACTACTGGTCGATGCGCCTGGCCGCGCTGTCCGGGCGGGGCATGACCAGCCTGCTCGGCCAGGGCCCGATCGCCGACTCGGCGCGTTACCACTTCACCGGCCACCTGGCGGCGCAGACCCGCTACCCGGACGGCTTGCGCGCCATCCTGGAAGACTACTTCGGCGTGCCGGTGAGCATCGAGGAATACATCGGCCAGTGGCTGGAGTTGCCGCAGCGCAGCCAGCTGGGCGTGGCGCTCTGCTCGCTCGGCAGCGACCTGAGCCTGGGCACCCACATCTGGGATCGCCAGCATAAATTCCGCATCCGCCTGGGGCCTTTGAGCCTGGAGCAATACCGACGCCTGCTGCCCGGCCAGGAAAGCTTCGGCGAACTGGCCGCCTGGGTCGCCGAGTACCAGGGCGAGGAGCTGGATTGGGAAGTCAATCTGCTGCTGCGGCACCAGGAAGTGCCGCGCATCGACCTCGACGGCCAGACCCGCCTGGGCTTCGACACCTGGCTCGGCAGCCCGCCGACGAATGCCGACGACCTGCTGCTGGCCCGCGAATACGCCAGCCATACCACCCCTTCAAGGAGTTGCGATCATGAGTGAGATCAGCCGCGTCGCGCTGTTCGGCAAGTTGAACAGCCCGGCCTACAAGGCCATCGAAGCCGCCACCGTGTTCTGCAAACTGCGCGGCAACCCCTATGTGGAACTGGTGCATTGGCTGCATCAGCTCCTGCAATTGCAAGACAGCGACCTGCACCGCCTGGTCCGCCAGTTCAGCCTCGACCCGGCGCGCCTGTCCAGGGATATCACCGACGCCCTGGACCGCCTGCCGCGCGGCTCGACCTCGATCACCGACCTGTCCTTGCAGGTCGAGGAAGCCGCGGAGCGCGGCTGGGTCTATGGCAGTCTGCTGTTCGGCGAGAGCCAGGTGCGCAGCGCCTACCTGGTCGTCGGCATGCTCAAGACACCGAGCCTGCGCCACGCGCTCTCGGCCATCTCCCGCGAGTTCGACAAGATCAAGGTGGAGCACCTGATCGAGCGCTTCGACGAATACCTCGGCGACTCGCCGGAAAACGGCCTGGCCGCCAGCGACGGTTTCAACGCTGCCGCCACGCCGGGCGAGGCCAGTGGCGCCATGGCGCCCAGCGCGCTGGGCAAGCAGGAGGCGCTCAAGCGCTTTACTGTGGACCTCACCGAACAGGCCCGCAGCGGCAAACTCGACCCCATAGTCGGGCGCGACGAGGAGATCCGCCAACTGGTCGACATCCTGATGCGCCGCCGGCAGAACAACCCCATCCTCACCGGCGAGGCCGGGGTCGGCAAGACCGCGGTGGTCGAGGGCTTCGCCCTGCGTATCGTCGCCGGCGACGTGCCGCCGAGCCTCAAGGACGTCGAGCTGCGCAGCCTGGACGTCGGCCTGTTGCAAGCCGGCGCGAGCATGAAGGGCGAGTTCGAGCAGCGCCTGCGCCAGGTCATCGAGGATGTGCAGGCCTCGCCCAGGCCGATCATCCTGTTTATCGACGAGGCCCATACCCTGGTCGGCGCCGGCGGCGCGGCCGGTACCGGCGATGCCGCCAACCTGCTCAAGCCGGCCTTGGCCCGTGGCACCCTGCGCACCGTGGCGGCCACCACCTGGGCCGAATACAAAAAGCACATCGAGAAGGACCCTGCCCTGACCCGGCGCTTCCAGGTGGTGCAGGTCGACGAGCCGTCCGAGGCCAAGGCGATCCTGATGATGCGCGGCGTCGCCTCGACCATGGAGCAGCACCACAAGGTGCAGATCCTCGATGAGGCGCTGGAGGCCGCGGTCAAGCTGTCGCACCGTTATATTCCGGCCCGGCAGCTGCCGGACAAGTCGGTGAGCCTGCTCGACACCGCCTGCGCGCGGGTCGCCATCAGCCTGCATGCGGTACCGGCAGAGGTCGACGACAGCCGCCGACGCATCGAGGCGCTGAGCACCGAGCAAGCGATCATCGGCCGCGAGCAGGCCATTGGCATCGACATCGGTACTCGCCAACAGGATGTCGAGGCGGCCCTCGGCGAGGAACGCCAACGCCTGGCGACCCTGGAGGCTCGCTGGAGCGAAGAGAAAGCCCTGGTCGACGAACTGCTGGCGACCCGCGCCACCCTGCGCGCCGCCGCCGAACCGCTGGACGACAGCGCTAGCGAGGCCGACGCGCCATCGCCGCGCCTAGCGGAAGCCGAACGCAGGGCATTGCGCGACAAGCTCAGCGACCTGCAGAGCCGCCTGGCAGCCTTGCAGGGCGAAAGCCCGTTGATTCTGCCGACGGTGGATTACCAGGCGGTGGCCGCGGTGGTCGCCGACTGGACCGGCATCCCGGTCGGGCGCATGGCGCGCAACGAAATCGACACCGTGCTCAGGCTCGACGAGCACATGAAAAAACGCATCATCGGCCAGGACCATGCCCTGGCGATGATCGCCAAGCGCATCCAGACCTCCCGCGCCGGGCTGGACAACCCCAGCAAACCGATTGGCGTATTCCTCCTCGCCGGCACCTCGGGCGTGGGCAAGACCGAAACCGCCCTGGCCCTGGCCGAGGCCCTGTACGGCGGCGAACAGAACATCATCACCATCAACATGAGCGAGTTCCAGGAGGCGCACACCGTCTCCACCCTCAAGGGCGCCCCGCCCGGCTATGTCGGCTACGGCGAAGGCGGCGTGCTGACCGAGGCAGTGCGGCGCAAACCCTACAGCGTGGTGTTGCTGGACGAGGTGGAAAAGGCCCACCCGGACGTGCACGAAATCTTCTTCCAGGTGTTCGACAAGGGCGTGATGGAGGACGGCGAAGGCCGCCTGATCGACTTCAAGAACTGCCTGATCCTGCTCACCACCAATGCCGGCACCGAAATGATCGCCAGCCTGTGCCGCGACCCGCAACGGCTGCCCGATCCCGATGCCATCGCCAAGGCCCTGCGCGAGCCATTGCTCGAGGTCTTCCCGCCGGCCCTGCTCGGGCGCCTGGTGACCGTCCCCTACTACCCGCTGAGCGACGAGATGCTCAAGGCCATCACCCGCCTGCAACTGGAACGGATCAAGAAGCGCGTGGAAAGCGGACACAAGGTGCCCTTCGCCTACGACGACAGCGTGGTCGATCTGATCGTCTCGCGCTGCACCGAGATCGAGAGCGGCGGACGGATGATCGATGCGATCCTGACCAATACCCTGTTGCCGGACATGAGCCGGGAATTTCTCACCCGCATGCTCGAGGGCAAGCCGCTGGCGGGCGTGCGCATCAGCCAGCGGGACAATGCGCTGCATTACGTGTTCGACCCGCATGTCTCCGAGACGACCGACTGACGCCCGAACGCGAGCCAGAGGAAGCCGTTTATGGCAATCACGCAAAGCACCCGCCTGGTGCAGGTCGACAGCCCCCTCGGCGGCGAGGTCCTGCTGCTGCAGGGCATGGAGGGCAGCGAGGAGCTGGGGCGGTTGTTCCATTACGAGCTGGACCTCACCTCCGAAGACCGGGCGATTAAGTTCGACCAGTTGCTGGGCAAGCCGATGGGCCTGACCCTGGAGCTGCACGACGGCGGCAAACGCTACTTTCACGGCATTGCCTGCGGCTGCCGGCAACTGACCGGCCACGGCCAGTTCGCAGGTTATCGGGTCAGCCTGCGGCCCTGGTTCTGGCTGCTCACGCGTACTTCGGACTGCCGGATTTTCCAGAACAAGACGGTGCCGGACATCATCAAGCAGGTGTTCCGCGACCTCGGTTTCTCCGACTTCGAAGACAGCCTGAGCGCCAGTTACCGCGAGTGGGAATACTGCGTGCAATACCGCGAAACCAGCTTCGACTTCATCAGCCGGCTGATGGAGCAGGAAGGCATCTACTACTACTTCCGCCATGAGAAAGCGCGTCATGTACTGGTGCTGGCCGACGCCTACGGCGCCCACTCGACGGTGGCTAACTACGCTTCGGTGCCCTTCTACCCGCCCGATCAGCAGATGCGCGAGCGCGACCACTTCTACGACTGGCAACTGGCGCGGGAAGTCCAGCCCGGCTCGCTGGCGTTGAACGACTACGACTTCCAGCGCCCCGGCGCCAGCCTCGAAGTGCGCTCCAGCGTGTCGCGCAGCCACAGCAACGGCGACCATCCGCTCTACGACTACCCGGGCGAGTACGTGCAGAGCAAGGATGGCGAGCATTACGCACGCACCCGTATCCAGGCCATTCACAGCCAGTTCGAGCGCGTGCAGCTGCGCGGTCGGGCGCGTGGCCTGGGCTGCGGGCATCTGTTCAAGCTGACCGGCTACGAGCGCGCCGACCAGAATCGCGAGTACCTGGTGGTGGTCGCACGCTATCAGATCCGCCAGGAGCTTTATGAAAGCGGGCAACTGGACCTGGCCGAGCAGTTCATCAGCGAACTGGACTGCATGGATGCCAGCCAGGCCTTCCGCCCCCTGCCCCTGACCCCCCTGCCGATTGTCCGCGGGCCGCAGACCGCCAGGGTGGTCGGCCCCGCTGGCGAGGAGATCTGGACCGATCAGTATGGCCGGGTCAAGGTGCATTTCTATTGGGATCGCCACGACCAATCCAACGAAAACAGCTCCTGCTGGATGCGCGTGTCGCAGGCCTGGGCCGGCAAGAACTGGGGGTCGGTGCAGATCCCGCGGATCGGCCAGGAAGTGATAGTCGGTTTCCTCGAAGGCGACCCTGATCGCCCGATCATCACCGGCCGCGTCTATAACGCCGAACAGACCGTGCCCTACGAGCTGCCGGCCAATGCCACCCAGAGCGGGGTGAAAAGCCGCTCGAGCAAGGAGGGCTCGCCGGCCAACTTCAATGAAATCCGCATGGAAGACAAGAAGGGCGCGGAGCAGTTGTTCATCCACGCCGAGAAGAACCAGGACATCGAGGTCGAGAACGACGAGACCCACTGGGTCGGCCACGACCGCAGCAAGACCATCGACAACGACGAAACCGTGCACGTCAAACACGACCGCACCGAAACCGTGGATAACAACGAAACCATCACCATAGGCGTGGATCGCAAGGAAAAGGTCGGCAATAACGAGACCATCTCCATTGGTGTAAACCGTACCGAAGATGTCGGCAGCGACGAGAAAATCACCATCGGCGCCAATCGCACCGAGGACGTGGGCAACAACGAGCGCATCACCATAGGCGCGGATCGCACGGAAAAGGTCGGTGCCAACGAAACCATCACCATCGTCAGCAACCGCACCGAGGACGTGGGCGGCAACGAGACCATCGGCATCACGGGCAACCGCAACGAGACGGTCAAGGGCAACGAAGGTATCGAGATCAATGGCAACCAGAGCACCCAGATCGGCCAGAACGAGTCCCGCGACGTTAACCAGAACCGCACCACCAACATCCAGCAGAACGACAGCCTGGACGTCGGCAAGAACTTCTCCCTCACCGCCGGCGACTCCATCACCCTGACCACGGGCGCGGCCAGCATCACCATGAAGAAGGACGGCACCATCATGATTCGCGGCAAGGACATCACCATCGACGGCTCCGGCGCCATCAACATCAAGGCCAACAGGAACGTTGTGGTCAAAGGTCAGAAGATTCTGCAGAACTGAGCATGGAGCACAGACCATGAGCGTCAAACAGCACCTTCCCGTCAAAATCCCCGCGCGCTTGGATGGCGTGGTCATCGGCATTCTGCTGGACGTTCCCCAGGCCGGCGCGCCGGTGGTGGCATTTCCCGGCTGCCCCAGCGAAACCGGGATCGCCGCCCGCACCACCACCGAGCTCAGTCGCGACGACATCGGCGCCCAGGTCGCACTGATGTTCGAGGCCGGCGACCCGAGCCAGCCGCTGGTGATCGGCCGCATTCAGCGTCTCCCTGAAACGACCGTCCCCGCCATTGCCCATCTGGATAGCGAACGCCTGGAATTCACCGCCGAGCGGGAAATCGTTCTGCGTTGCGGCAAGGCCAGCATCACCCTGACCCGCGCGGGCAAGGTGATCATCCAGGGCGCCTACCTGTCCAGCCGTTCCAGCGGAGCCAACCGCATCAAGGGTGGCTCGGTGCAGATCAACTAGACAGGTATCCGGCCTATGGAACTGCTCAACGCCAGCAAACTGCTTGCGGCCTATACCCAGGGCCTGGAACCCGATGGCCGCGAATCCCTGGTGGTGGTGGCCAAAGGCACCTTCAACCTGCCCCTGGACGGCCGCGCGGCCACCCTCGCCGACACCCAGCAACCGCTACTGATGGCCGACACCTTCCTCGGCGAGCCGGGTCTCAGCGCCCCGCTGCAGGAAATGGACTTCGCCCCGGTCAAGCCATGCTGCGATGTCCTGGTCCGCGGCAAGGCCTACGCGCCAGGCGGGCGACCCGTGACGCAGCTGACCGCGGGCATTCGCGTCGGGCGGATGAGCAAGGCTTTTTCCGTCCTCGGTCCACGGCAATGGCAATCGGGGCTGTTGGGCGTTGCTCCCGGCTTGCCGCAGCCCTTTACCGAGCAGGACATCTCCTACGCCCGGGCGTTTGGCGGCAGCCATCCGATCGCCAACGACCCCCAATTGCGTCATTGCTACCTGGACAATCCGATCGGTTGCGGCTGGTACCCGCGCAGCGCCGACAGTGCCGACATCGTCGGTATGCCGATGCCGAGCACCGAGGAGTTGGGCAAACCGATCGACAGCCCCTCTGGCGACTTCCGCCCTATGGCCCTCGGCCCCATCGGCCGTGGCTGGCCACAACGCGCCCGCTTCGCCGGCACCTACGACGAGGCCTGGCTGGCCGAGTGTTTTCCCTTTCTGCCGGCGGATTTCGACAACCGCTACTTTCAGGCGGCCCCTGAGGATCAGCAGACCCACTACCTGCGCGGTGGCGAGGATGTGCTGTTGCTCAACCTCACGCCCCAGGAGCGCGCGGGCTTTCGCATCCCCGAAATGCAGGTGCCGGTGACCTTCTTTCTGAAAAAAGGCGGTCATGAAACCGTGCAGGCGGTGATCGACACCCTGCTGATCGATACCGACACGCGCCAGGTGCAGTTGACCTGGCGTGCCTCCCGTCCGCTACGACGCAACCTGTTCGAGATCGCTCAGGTGCTGGTCGGCACTATGTCCACGGGCTGGTGGCGCGCCCGCGAACTGGGCAAGGATTACTACCCGTCGCTGTCGGCGCTGGTGAAAGCCAAACGCGCGCCCGAGGAGACGCCCTGATGGCCGCGCTTTGCATCATCGGTTCCGGCATGGTCAGCGCTGTCGGCCTTAGCGCCCCCGCGAGCTGCGCGGCGATCCGTTGCGCTATCGACAACTTCCAGGAGACCCGCTTTATCGACCGCGGCGGCGAATGGCTGATCGCTGCCAGCGTACCGCTGGAACAGCCCTGGCGCGGGCGCAGCAAGCTGATCAAGATGGCCGCCCGCGCCCTCGCCGAGGCACTGCAAAGCACGCCGGGCCTCGACCCGGAGAAAACCCCGCTGCTGCTCGGGGTAGCGGAGGCCGACCGCCCCGGCCGTCTCGACGGCCTGGATCTCAGCCTGCTGCACGACATTGAGCATGAATTGGGCGTGCGTTTTCATGGCAGCTCCAATGTCATTGCCCGTGGCCGGGTCAGCGGCGCGGTCGCCCTGCTCAATGCGCGCAAACTGATTTATGAGCAAGGCCATCGCCACGTGCTGATCGCCGGCGTCGACTCCTTCCTCAGCGGCCCGACCCTGGCCGCTTTCGAAGAGCGCGAACGCCTGCTCACCAGCCAGAACTCCAACGGTTTTATCCCCGGCGAAGGCGCCGCCGCCGTGGTGGTCAACGCCCCGACCGCCAGCGAAACACCGCAGCTGGCCTGCATTGGCCTGGGGTTCGGCGTGGAAAAGGCCACGGTGGAGGCCGAAGACATTCCGCTGCGCGCCGAGGGCCTGACCCAGGCCGTGCGCGCCGCCCTGAGCGAAGCCGGCTGCGGGCTGGAGCGGATGGATTATCGGCTCACCGACATCTCCGGCGAGCAGTACTACTTCAAGGAAGCCTCCCTGGCCCTGAGCCGCACCCTGCGGGTGCGCAAGGAATTCTTCCACCTCTGGCACCCCGCCGACTGCATCGGCGAAACCGGCGCCGCCATCGGCCCGGCGATGCTCGCCGTGGCCCTGGCCGCCAGCCGCAAGGGCTACGGCGAAGGCCCGAATATCTTCTGCCACCTCGGCAACGACGCCGGGCAACGCGCCGCTGCACTGCTCAGTTATCAGACGGTGAGGGCTGCGTGATGGCCAACCAGGTTTTCGCCAACGACATGGAGATTTCCTGCAAGGCGGCCGATGGCAAGTCGGTGGCCTGCTTCCCGGATGTCTGCTTCACCCCACCCCTGGCTCCGCCGACACCAGCAGGGGTACCCATCCCCTACCCCAATACGGGCATGGCCAAGGACACGACCAAGGGCAGTCGGACGGTGAAGATCAGCGGCAAGGAAGTGATGCTCAAGGACAAGAGCTACTTCAAGACCAGCACAGGGGACGAAGCCGGAAACGCACCGAAGAAAGGGGTTGTTACCAGCAAAATCAAAGGCAAGGTGTACTTTAACGCCTGGTCGATGGATGTGAAGTTCGAAGGTGAAAACGTCGTACGCAATGCCGACCTGACGACTCACAACCATGGCTCGGTACCAGGTAACACCGCAGTCTGGCCTTACATCGACGATACCAATATAGGCATCGATACATGGGCGCGCTGCAGCAAGGACTTGAAAAAGGAATATGACGCTTGCAAGGACTTCAAGCCAAGAAAACCAGACGGGCCAGACCCTTGCGATAGTTTGACGAAAATACCGGCAGGCAAAAAACCAATCCAAGCACCAGCCGCGAACAAACTGGCCGACGATGTGGCGGCAGATAAGTGTTTATCCGCACGCCGTTGCGCGCTATCCCCGTATGAACCCTCAAGGTGCTGCAACACACCGGATTCCCTCAGGATTCAAACCCCTCACCATATTGTCGAGGCAAGTTCTTTCATACAAAACAGGGGACAAAAAACAGAAACCCCATTTGCTACGTTTAACTCTCCTGGTTCATACGACGCCAATAAAGCCCCCTGTGTCTGCGCCGAAGGAACCAGTCACTCACTGGGGGGCACGCATGAACTCATGCACACTTTCCAGAGTGCAAGTGCTTGCAAGATAGATGCAGATGGCAAGCTGCCGCTGGCCAGCGGAGGAGAAGCAGAAAACATAAGAGTCACCACATATGGTGCAGCGAGGGATTCAGGAGTAGAGGCATTTCAGAAAGTCTTCCCGGACTCCGGCTGCGACCCCGATTGCCTGAAAGCCCAGCTCGACGCTTATCACAATCAATGCGGAATTGATGACAAGACAAAATGCCAAGCGGTAGCCACTAGGAAAAACACCCCTGATGCCATGCTTCAAGAAGCCGAAGAGCAGGTGCAAGAGAGATACCTACAAGCCATAGCGGCACGATGACCGCTTAAGGAGTATTGATATGAGTGGAAAATTTTCCGATATCGGTTCTTATGTGGCGGGTGGCGTTTTCTCCAGGAGCCGCGGAGCCCTGGCCCTCTCCATAGATGAGATGAACGCCCGCAACGTGGCCAATTCCATTTTCATAAGCTGGGATGGGTCTGCCATCAAGCCGCTTGGCCGCAAGTTGATTTATACGAAATTCCTGGGAATCGACCAGGAGCAAGGCGACATTGTTGCCGTCGGAGAATATGGCGAGTGCGTTGCCATTTCCCCCTCGGGCACGCTAACGGAGGAGTCCGTTTCCTCTTCTGGAAGCGATCCCGCCAACAGGGGCCCATTAAGAGGCGGGGTGTGCGTTGCAAGTTCGATTGTAGTGGTCGGTATGGACAGGCAGGTTTATCTGCGTCGCCCCGGTGGAGCATGGTCGACCCTGGAGGCAGGTTTGCCCCCTGCGGAAACTGCGGGTCTGGGCTACGAAGCCGTTACCGCGTTTTCATTCCAGGAAATGTATGCCGCAGGATGGGACGGCGAGTTGGTCATGTTTGACGGCAACAAGTGGCACGGCATCGTGAGCCCAACCAATCAAATCCTGGTTTCATTGACCACGGGCACTGATGGATTCGTTTATGGCTGCGGGCGAAATGGCCTGGTCATTCGCGGCAGAAAAGATCAATGGGAAGTCGTGGACAACGATATCGTCGATGACTTCTGGTCGATCACCTGGTTTCAGGAAGCGCTTTACTTGTCTTCAATGCGGGGCATTTACAAACTGCAGGGCAACTCGTTATCACCCATTGATGTTTCCGTCACGGCAGCTGAAACATTCTATGCGCTGTCGGCAACGGCCGATGTCCTGTGGTCCATCGGCCCCAAGGATGTGATTGCATTCGATGGGAACACATGGGCCAGAATCGATTAGCCGATGCGCGAAATCGATACTGTTTTCTAACTGAAATATTGGCGTGGCCAAACTATGCAAACGCCGAACTCTTCGCTGATTCCGATGATCGACCAGCACGCCGAAGAAGCGGGTTTCCTCGCTGTTCTGCGCGACTACGCCCTGCGTGCGCCCCATTACGACCTCGACGATCTCATCAAGCTCGAGAGTCGCATGGAGGCTCACCTCGACGGCCTGCGCATCGCCGGACAAACGGGGTTGGAGGTCCTGCTGGCACACCTGGGCCCGCACGCCATCGGCGAGGTGTTTGCCAGTACCGTGCTGGCCTTCGAATCGGCTAACGCTCAGGTGCTGTCACGGCTCAGCGAGCATCTGCGGGGTGCCGTGGAAACGGAGCGCGGCTATCTGATGGCCTTGGGCTGGCTCGACTGGGAGCGCGTCTCGCCCTGGATCGAGCGCCTGCTCGCCTCCCCCGAGCCCCTGTTCCGTCGCTTGGGCCTCGCCGCCTGCGGCATGCACCGTCACGATCCTGGCCCTGCCCTGCTGGCCGGACTGTCCCATGCCGACCCCAGCGTGCTGGCGCGGGCCGCTCGTAGTGCCGGCGAGCTGCGCCGTCGTGACCTGATGCCGGCGATTCGTGCCCACCGCCAGCATCAGGAGGCAGCCCCACGCTTCTGGGCCAACTGGGCCACCGCGCAGATGGGCGACGAGGAAGCGCTGGAGCCGCTGCGCCAGTTCGCCGAGCAACCGGGCGAGTTCCAGTACCGCGCGCTCTGCGTATTGCTGGCCTGGCAAAAACGCGAGCACAGCATCGCCTGGATCCGCCAGTTGATGCAGAACCCCGAGCAGCGGCGCATCGGCATCCAGGCGGTTGGGCTGTTGGGCGATCCGGTCAGCGTGCCCTGGCTGATCCAGCAGATGAGCGACCTGCCTCATGCCCGCGTCGCTGGCGAGGCCTTCAGCCTGATGACTGGCGCCGACCTGGCGCTGCTCGATCTGGAATTGCAGGATCTGCCGGATTTCGATGCCGGCCCCAACGACGACCCTGAGGATGCCAATGTCGTCATGGACCCCGATGAGAACCTGCCCTGGCCCGACCCGCCGTTGATCGCAGCCTGGTGGCAAGCCCATGCAGGCGATTTCCAGGCGGGCGTGGGCTATGTGCTGGGGCTGCAACAGAACGAAAGCAGTTATCGGCAAGCTCTTGTCCGTGGCCAGCAACGCCAGCGTATCGCCGCGGCATGCGGCATCGCCCGCTTGCGGCCGACCGAAGTGCTTTTCCCCACCAGCGCACCCGCCTGGCGGCAAAAAGCATTGTTGGGAGAGCCTGCGGGGTTCGGGCGCTGAGCCGGCAACCGCCCCGGATTGCACCGGACTAAACCGGACAGCCCCCGCTAACGCCAGCGCATTCTCCCCACGCCTTATCGCGCTCCCGGCACCACGCCGCGATTCAGCTGTTCGCGCAGAAACTCGATAAACACCTGCACCGGTCGCGAGCCCTGGCGATGCTGCGGGTAGACCGCCGACAAGGCCAGGGGCGCGGGCTCGAAGTCGTCCAGCACCGACACCAGTCGCCCGTCCTTCAACGCCGCCTCGACGATAAAGGTCGGCAGGTAAGTGATGCCCATGCCGGCGATGGCCGCGTCCTTGAGCAATTCGCCGTTGTTGACCCGCATCCTGCCGGTGACGTTGACCAGCAAGGGCTTGTGGCCCTGCCCTTCGAAACGCCACTGCACCTGGCGGCCGTGACCGTAAGGCAGGCAGTCGTGGCCTTGCAGCTCCTCGGGCCTGAGCGGGGTGCCGCGCTCGGCGAGGTAGGCCGGGCTGGCACAATACACCCGCTGGATCGAGGCGATGCGCCGGGCGATCAGCGTCGAGTCTTCCAGCACGCCGATGCGTAAGGCCAGGTCGTAGCCCTCGCCGAGCAGGTCCACCGGGCGGTCGCTGAGATCGACCTCGACCGTGACGTCGCGATAGCGCTGCAGGAACAGCGGCAACAACTCCCCCAGGTGGGCCATGGCGAACGACAGCGGCGCGCTGAGGCGGATGGTGCCCCGGGGTTCGACGGTCTGGCCGGCGATGCCCTGCTCCACCTGCTCGACTTCGCTGAGCAGGCGCAGCGCCGACTCGTAGTAGCTCTGCCCCAGGGGCGTCACGTCCAGGCGCCGGGTCGAGCGATTGAGCAGGCGCACGCCCAGGCGTTCTTCCAGTTGCATCAGGCGTCGGCTGACGAACTGCTTGGACAGGCCCAACTGATCCGCCGCCGCGGTGAAGCTGCCGGAGTCCATGACCTGGCAAAAAATACGCATGTCTTCGAAGGGGTTCATTGTCACTCTCTGGTTGACAGCTGAACGCTTTATAGCGGCTTTCTGGCTTTCCGACACCTCATCAGTCCGTGCCCTGGTTAAAAAAATGCCCGCACAATGGCGGGCATTCATTCGTATCAGCGGTAGCGCAAGGTTACTTGGCAGTGAATGCCGAGTAGCTGTTCATCAGGTTGCGATAGTTCGGGATACGCTGCGACAGCAGGTTGGCCAGGCCTTCCATGTCGTTGCGCCAGTCGCGCTGCAGCTCGCACGCCACGGAGAACCAGTTGACCAGTTGCGCGCCGGCGGCGGCCATGCGGGCCCAGGCGGCCTGCTGCACCACCTCGTTGAAGGTACCGGAAGCGTCGGTCACCACGAACACGTCAAAACCTTCTTCCAGTGCGCACAGGGTCGGGAACGCCACGCAGACGTCGGTCACCACGCCGGCGATGATCAGTTGCTTGCGGCCGGTGGCCTTGATCGCCTTGACGAAGTCTTCGTTGTCCCAGGCATTGATCTGGCCTGGACGAGCGATGTAGGGCGCATCCGGGAACATCTCTTTCAGCTCGGGTACCAGCGGACCGTTCGGACCGGATTCGAAGCTGGTGGTGAGGATCGTCGGCAGTTTGAAGAACTTGGCGCAGTCGGCCAGGGCCAGCACGTTGTTCTTGAACTCGTTCGGCGAGAAATCCTGGACCAGCGAGATCAGGCCGGTCTGGTGGTCGACCAGCAGGACAACGGCATCGTTGATGTCCAGGCGCTTGTAGGTTGCGTTGCTCATGTGGAACTCCTCGGTGGGTGGATATAGCTGAGGGCGCCGACCACTACGACCGGCGCCGGGTATGGATCGTCAGAAGGCAAAGCACGAGCAGCCGAAAGCGCCCCAGAAGCCCTGGAAGTCGCTGACCGGCACATTCGACAACCGCGCCCGCTCATGGCTATGGGAGTGCACCGCGCACGGGCCGCTGCACTGGTGCACCTGGGCCACCAGCGGCGAGGTCGGGCGCCAGTGCCCCGGCACCTTGACCACCGGCGACCAGTCCGGCAGCACCGGGACCATGGGCGGCGAGAGCTTGGAGAAATCGCCAGCGGCGTACACCACCTTGCCGTCGACCACCGTCAGCACCGACTCGATCCACTTGATGGCTTCTTCCTCGACGCTGAAGAAGTCCGCGGACAGGGCCGCCAGGTCCGCCAGCTGGCCGACCTTGATCTGCCCCTTCTTGCCCTGCTCCGAGGAGAACCAGGCGCTGCCGTGGGTGAAGAGTTCCAGTGCGGTCTGCCGCGGCAGGCCTTCGGCGTGCAGTTCCATGCCGCCGACGGTCTTGCCGCTGACCATCCAGTACAGCGAGGTCCAGGGGTTGTAGCTGGAGACCCGGGTGGCATCGGTGCCGGCGCCTACCGGCACGCCTTCGGCCAACATGCGCTTGATCGGCGGGGTCTGTTCGGCGGCCTTGGCGCCGTAGCGATCGACGAAGTATTCGCCCTGGAACGCCATGCGGTCCTGGATCGCGATACCGCCACCAAGGGCGCGCACCCGCTCGATGTTTTTTGGCGTGATGGTTTCGGCGTGGTCGAAGAACCACGGCAGGCCGTTGAACGGAATGTCGCGATTGACCTTCTCGAACACGTCGAGCATGCGCGAGATCGACTCGTCGTAGGTGGCGTGCAGGCGGAACGGCCAGCGCTGTTCCACCAGATGCCGTACTACCGACTCCAGCTCCTGCTCCATGGTCTGCGGCAGGTCCGGACGCGGTTCGAGGAAGTCCTCGAAGTCGGCGGCGGAGAACACCAGCATCTCCCCGGCGCCGTTGTGGCGCAGGAAGTCGTCGCCCTGGTGCAGCTTGACGCTGCCGGTCCAGTTCTTGAAGTCGGTGAGTTCTTCCTTGGGCTTCTGGGTGAACAGGTTGTAGGCGATGCGCACCGTCAACTGCCGCTCCCGGGCCAGTTGCTCGATCACCGCATAGTCGTCCGGGTAGTTCTGGAAGCCGCCGCCGGCATCGATGGCGCTGGTCAGGCCCAGGCGATTGAGTTCGCGCATGAACTGGCGGGTCGAGTTGACCTGGTATTCCAGCGGCAGCTTCGGCCCCTTGGCCAGGGTCGAATAGAGAATCATCGCGTTAGGCCGCGCCACCAGCATGCCGGTGGGTTCGCCGTTGCTGTCGCGCACGATCTCGCCGCCCGGCGGGTTCGGTGTGTTGCGGGTGTAGCCGGCGACCCGCAGGGCCGCGCGGTTGAGCAAGGCGCGGTCGTACAGGTGTAGGACAAACACCGGGGTGTCCGGCGCCGCCTGGTTGAGCTCTTCCAGGGTCGGCATGCGTTTTTCGGCGAACTGGAATTCGTTCCAGCCACCCACTACCCGCACCCACTGCGGGGTCGGCGTGCGGTCGGCCTGGTCCTTGAGCATGCGCAGGGCGTCGGCCAGCGAAGGCACGCCTTCCCAGCGCAGCTCCAGGTTGTAGTTCAGGCCACCGCGGATCAAGTGCAGGTGCGAGTCGTCGAGGCCAGGGATCACCGTGCGGCCCTTGAGGTCGATGACCTGGGTGGCGCTGCCGCGCAAGGCCATGGCCTCGGCGTCGGTGCCCACCGCGACGAAGCGCCCCTGGCTGATGGCGACCGCACTGGCGCGGGGTTTCTCACGGTCGACGGTGTGGAATTGACCATTGAACAGAATCAGATCGGCGTTCATCGGATGTCCTTCTGAATGGGAAGAGGCAAGGGACAGGCGCGGCCAGAAAGCCGCCGCGGCGCTGAGCAGGGATCCGGCGGCGAGCAGTTGGCGGCGCAGCGGATCGGTCGGTTCGTCGTTATTGGCCATGGCCGGGCTCCAGGTGTCGATCGGTGACAGAGGTTTGCAGCCAGGGTGCGAACAGGCGGGTCGCCAGGGGCATGAACAGGTAGACCACCGAAAGCACTATGGTCAGGGTGATCAGGAAGGTGGCGACCACGTAGTTGGCAAGCCAGGCGTTGAGTTGCAGCACAGGCCCCCAGATCAACGGCACCAGCAGGGTGTGCGGCAGAATCACCAGCATAGTCAACAGCGCCTGCTTCCAGCGTGGCGGTGGCGAGGCGGCATCGGCCTGGATGGAAAACCAGAACTCGTGGACCGGGTGGACTTCGGTCCGGTCGCCGTCGGCCAGCATCGGCGCGGCTTCGTCGACCAGCGCCTGGCGTAGCGGCGATTCGAGCCAGCGCTGCATCGCCTCGGTGGAGCAAAAGCGCAGCACGCAGGTGAACAGGTCAAGGCCAGCGCTCTTGCCGCGAATCACGTCCACCCCCAGATGCCCCTCGTGCTGCCCGGCGATACCGACGATGCGCCGCAACCAGGCTTCATAGGGCGCTTCACAACCGGCCTTGACCCGGTGCTTGACGATCAGGGTCACGACCTCATCGGCACCCGGCCGCACACTGGCCTCGAGGCGATTGGAATCAGACATAACGCAAGGCTCCGGCGAAACGATCATTGAGGGCCAGCCGTCCCGGGCCGGCGATCAGGATGCTGCTGAACAGGATCAACAGCAGCCAGGCGAACTGCCCTTCGGCCAGGCTCCACCGCGGATGCACCACCAGCAGTGCCACCAGCAGCACCGCGAGGATCGGCAGGCAGGCCAGGCGCACCGCCACCCCGGCGACAATCAGCAAGGGGCACAGCACCTCGGCGAAAATCGCCAGCATCAGCGTCAGGTTGGCGCCGAGCTGGAACGGGTCTTCGATGCGTTGCAGCTCGGCGCTGTAGTCGAGCAGTTTCGGCAGGCCGTGCACCCACAGCAGAAACAGCCCGGCGCTGACCCGCAGAAACAGCAGCCCGAAATCCCGGGCCCGTTCATCCCATGGTGAAGCGTTCATTGGCGCACCCGCACAATTTGAAAAATTCCCGGCGTTAACGCCGAGATTGCATGGTGCCGCTGCGCGGGCGGGAAAAATTGAACGTATGTGCTCTCTTCGCCCTAGGGCCCGGCAGGACCGCCAGTACCTAGGCGGCGTGGATCTTCAAGGGCTCGGACATGAACTGGGCGATCCGCGAACGCAACCAGCGCTCGGCCGGATCGTTGTCATGCACCCCGCTCCAGGCCATGGACAGCTGCGCCGCCTCGATGGCGAACGGCGGGTCCTCGGCGCGCAAGGCGCAGCCTTCGACCAGGGCACAGGCCGCATAGTCGGGCACGGTGGCGATCATTTCGGTGCCGGCGAGCAAGGCCCGCAGACCGCTGAACTGCGGCACGCCCAACACCACGCGGCGGGTGCGCCCGACCTTGGCCAGGTCGAGGTCGATATTGCCGCTCAGGTCGCCGGAGAACGACACCATGGCGTGGGGCCGCCGGCAGTATTCGTCGAGGGTCAAGGGCTCGGGGCGGTTGTCGCCGCGCAGCACTTTGCAGCCGATGTCCCGCAGCTTCTTGCGCTTGGCATTGGCCGGCAATTCGGTGGTGTAGCTGACCCCGACCGAGATCTCCCCCGAGGCCAGCAAGGCCGGCATCAACAGATAATTGGCCCGGCGCACTACCACCACTATGCCCGGGGCCTCCTCGCGCAACTGGCTCAACAGCGGCGGGAACAGGCCAAACTCGGCATCGTCCGACAGGCCGATGCGGAACAGGTCGCAACTGGTCGCCGGGTCGAATTCCTTGGCCCGGCTGACCGCGCCCGAGATCGCGTCCATCGCCGGCTGCAGCTCCTTGAGGATCACCAGCGCCCGGGCCGTCGGCTCCATCGCGCGACCGTTGCGCAACAGCAGCGGATCGTCGAACAGGTCGCGCAGGCGGCCGAGGGCGGCGCTCACCGCGGGCTGGCCCATGAACAGTTTCTCGGCAACCCGGGTCAGGTTCTTCTCGAACATCAGGGCCTCGAAAATCACCAGCAGGTTCATGTCGATGCGGCGCAGATCGTTACGGTTCATAGGTGCAGTTCCATTGTCTTGTCAGCCAGGCACGAACTATCCGCCGGTATGCCGCCCCGGCTTGCGGGAGCATGCACGCCTGCCCCACGGAAAAATTGCAGCCATGTGCTGAGTTGCCGCGGCTGCCCAGCCTTGCAGGTGAGCGGAATTAACAACGTTTAACTCGCAAGCCCCCCTTCCTGCCACCAAGAATGAAGCCCTCTGCGCAGACCTGTTTTCTAAATCGGGAAGCGCCCGGCCCACCCCGTGGTGCGCCGGCGCATGCCCACCGACACGGAATTTCGTCATGGCCCACGCTCAGCACAACGCCGTCAGGGCGTCCGTCCCGCAACCCCGCAAAACCACCCCCGGCGGCCTTTCTGCCTGGCGCGAAAGCCTGGTCAAGCAAATGATCCTCGACGGCCTGAGCGACACCCTGGAAGTCAGCCAACTCGCTCGGGCCTGCGCCCTGTCCCGCAGCCATTTCTCCCGCGCCTTCAAGTGCAGCACCGGCCTGTCGCCCCAGGAATGGATTCGCTGCCAGCGCATCGCCCGGGCCAAGCAACTGATCCGGAACACCGACCTGAGCCTGACGCAGATCAGCCTGGAATGCGGCTTCTGCGACCAGGCGCACTTCTGTCACATCTTCACCCACAGCGAAGGCATCAATCCGTTCGCCTGGCGGTGCCGGGTCCTGCGCGCCCGCCCCTGCCTCAACCAGGCGAGCGCATAAGGCCGCGGCACGCTCGATAGCCGGCAATAAAAAACGCCGAGGGGTAAACCTCTCGGCGTTCTTTCATGGGTTAGACGCAGGTCGCCGAGCAACTCAGGCCTCGACGAACGCCAGCAGGTCGGCGTTGAGCTGATCCTTGTGGGTGTCGGTCAGGCCATGGGGCGCGCCTGGGTAGACCAGCAGCTTCGCGTCCTTGACCAGCTGGGCCGAGGCGATGCCGGCGGCTTCGATCGGCACGATCTGGTCGGCGTCGCCGTGCACCACCAGGGTCGGCACGTCGAACTTCTGCAGGTCTTCGGTGAAGTCGGTTTCGGAGAAGGCCTTGATGCAGTCATAGGTGTTCTTGTGGCCGGCCAGCATGCCCTGCATCCAGAACCAGTCGATCATGCCCTGGGACGGCTTGGCGCCAGGCAGGTTGAAACCGAAGAACGGCCCGCTGGCAACGTCCTTGTACAGCTGCGAACGGTCGGCCAGGGACGCTTCGCGCAGGCCGTCGAAGACTTCGATCGGCAGGCCGCCGGGGTTGGCCGCGGTCCTGAGCATCAGCGGCGGCACCGCGGAAATCAGCCCGGCCTTGGCGACCCGCGCCGTGCCGTGGCGACCGATGTAGCGCGCCACTTCGCCACCGCCGGTGGAGAAGCCGAACAGCACCGCGTTCTGCAGGTCCAGGTGTTCGATCAGCTGCGCCAGGTCGTCGGCGTAGGTGTCCATCTCGTTGCCGGACCAGGGTTGGCTGGAGCGACCATGCCCGCGGCGGTCATGGGCGATGACCCGGTAGCCCTTGGACGCCAGGAAGATCATCTGCGCCTCCCAGCTGTCGCTGTTCAGCGGCCAGCCGTGGCTGAAGACTATGGGTTGGCCACTGCCCCAATCCTTGTAATAGATCTCGGTACCGTCGCGGGTGGTGAATGTACTCATGGCATGTGCTCCTTCAGGGGGGTGGGTGACTCATATCGATGAATGGCCCAGGCGTTCGGCCAGGCGCGCCACCCGCTCGCCCAGGTGCGCGGCGGTGCGGCGGTCTTCCAGAGGGGGGGCGTGTTCAGGGGACTGTTCGACATTCGACTGGGCCATGGCGCCCAGGGAACTGCCGAGGCGATTCAACTGGCCATCGAATACTCCGATGCTGGAACGCGCCGGCAGCAGGTCGAGGCCGACCCAGATCATCGAGTGCTGGGCGGCGAAGACCGCCATCTGCAATAAGGTGTTGAGCTTGTCGCCACACAGGCAACCGGAATTGGTGAAGCCGGCGGCGAGCTTGTCGCGCCAGGGCTGGGCCAGGTAGAACGCCGCGGTGGCCTCCATAAAGCCCTTGAACGGCGCCGAGGCGCTGCCCATGTAGGTCGGGGCGCCGAAGATGATGGCGTCGGCCTGGTGCAGGCGCTCCCACTGCTCGTGCACCTCCTCGACCGGAATCAGCCGGCAGGCGCTGTTCAGGTGACTCTCCACCCCCTGGGCCACGGCTTCGGCCATGACCCGGGTATGGCCATAGCCACTGTGATAGACCACCACCACCTTGCTCATTCCGGCATCCTCCAGACGTGTTCATCCCTTCTTTCTTCACGCGGCACACACAATCGTCCCTTCGATTGGCCAAGGTGAAGGCCTGGAGTTTTGGGCATAGAGCAGAGGCAGGACGAGTTAAACGTTGTTAATTTTCAATGACGCGGGCACCGCCCCTGCCCGCTGGTCGCCAAGGCCGCGGCCAATGAATACGGGTCCCATCGCTGGCAAGGAGATTGCTGCGGCCAACGCACAGGACGCACGCTCGTCCGCGTTGCGTTGCGTTGTTCGAAAAACCTGAGGAACATGCTCGAAAACCGCGAGATAGAGGCCGTGCCCTCGTCCGCCCGCCCCGCACAGGTGCAACGGGGAGGACTAAAAAAGATAACAGCAGCAGGAGTGAGCCGTTGACCCTAGCCCCCGAACAGGCCGTGCATTTCGGCCCCTACCGGATCTACCCCGGGCAACGCCTGATCCTGGAAGCCGAGCGGCCCTTGCGCCTGGGCCGCCGTTCCATGGACATTCTGCTGATCCTGCTGGAACACGCCGGCGAGGTGGTCAGCAAGCAGCAACTGATCACCCGGGTCTGGCCCAAAAGCGTGGTCGAAGACACCAACCTGCGGGTGCACATGGCGGCGCTGCGCAAGGCCCTGGGCGACGGCCAGGCCGGCCAGCGCTACATCGTCACCGTGGCCCAGCGCGGCTACAGCTTCGTCGCGCCCTTCTCCCTGGAGCCATTTTCCCCCGAGCGCTTCGAGCAAAATCCCGAAGGCGACCGAGCCGAGCCGGGCGGCCATAACCTGCCGGTGCGCCGCACCCGCCTGATCGGGCGCCAGGTCCTGGTGGACAATGTGATGAGGCAACTGGCGCGCCAGCGTTTCATCACCCTGGTCGGCCCCGGCGGCATCGGCAAGACCACCGTGGCCCTGCGGGTCGCCGAACAGCTGATCGGCCAGTATCGGGACGGCATCCGCCTGGTGGACCTGGCCCCGCTCAACGACCCGCGGATGATCACCAGCCACCTGGCGACCCTGCTCGACCTGGCGCTGCACGACGACGAGCCGGTGGCTAGCCTGGCGAGCTTCCTGCGCGAGCGGCAGATGCTGCTGGTGATCGACAACTGCGAGCACCTGCTCGACGCCATTGCGCCGCTCTGCGAAAGCATCCTGCGCGCGGCGCCACAGGTGCATGTCCTGGCCACCAGCCGCGAGAGCCTGCGGGCCGAGGGCGAATTCGTGCAGCGCCTGGAATCCCTGGACTGCCCACCGCCCATCGCGGTGCTGGACCGCGCCCAGGCCCTGACTTTTTCGGCCCTGCAGTTGTTCGTCGAACGGGCGATGGCCAGCCACGACAGTTTCGAACTGAGCCATGACGAACTGCCCCTGGCCATCGATATCTGCCGGCGCCTGGACGGCATTCCCCTGGCGATCGAACTGGCGGCCGCCCAGGTCGGCAACCTGGGGCTCGCCGGCTTGCTCAACCAGTTGCAAGGCAGTTTTCGCCTGCTGACCCAGGGCTGCCAGATCACCCCGGGGCGTCATCAGACCTTGCGCGCCACCCTGGACTGGAGCTTCGAGCTGCTCAATGTCTGCGAGCAGGCTTGCCTGCGCCGGCTGGGCATCTTCAGGGGCGGCTTCACCCTGCAATCGGCCGCGGCGGTGATCGTCGGCGAACACATCGAAGCCCGCGTGGTTTTTACCTCGATCACCCAACTGGTGGCCAAGTCCCTGCTGAACGTGGAGGTCGGTGACGAGGAGGTGTTCTATCGCCTGCTGGACACCACCCGCAGCTATGCCCTGGAAAAACTCGAACAGGCCGCCGAACTGCCGGATACCCGCAAACGGCACGCCGAACGTTGCCTGGCCTTGATGCATCAGGCCCGGGATGACTGGGAACAGACCCCCTCGCCCCTCTGGATCGAGCGTTACGCCCGCAACCTGGAAGACATCCGTGCGGCGCTCGACTGGGGCTTGAATGCCCAGGGTTCGCAACAGCTGGCGATCCACCTGGCCGCGGCGTCCGCGCCGCTGTGGCAGGAACTGTCGCTGCTCAAGGAACACGGCGGCTATGTACGCCAGGCCCTGGCCTTGCTGCACGCGGCGGGCGAGCCCTGTCCGCGCCTGACCCAGGCCCTCAAGCTGGCCCTCGGCAGCGCCTGCTACCACACCCAGGGCAGCAGCGTCGAAGCCATCGATGCCTTCGTCGCGGCCAGGACCCTGGCCGAAAGCAGCGACGACGTGGCCGGCCAGCTCAAGGCGGTGTCCGGGCACATGGCGGTCAACCTCAGTTGCGGTCACTACCGACTGGCCCTGGAACAAAGCCGGCAGTTCGACCGCCTGGCGCTGCGCGACGCCGGCCCGGCCGCGATGTCCCTCAGCACCCAGCGCCTGCAGGTGCTGGCCCTGCACTTTGCCGGCGACCAGCCGCAGGCCCGGGACCAGGCCGAGCGAGTCCTCCAGCTGATGGCCCAGAGCGGGAACCTGAGCCGCTTCACCCGCGGCTTTGCCGTGCAGTACGACCAAAGCGTCGCCGCCCTGACGATCCAGGCGCGGATCCTCTGGCTGCAAGGCCATCCAGAACAGGCCTGGCGCACCGCGCGCCAGGCGCTGGATATCGCGCTGCAGATCAACCACGGCACGTCCATCTGCTACACCCTGGCCCTGGCCGGCTGCCTGATCGCCCACTACAACGGCGACACCGCGACCGCCCGCGAACTCTTGCGCCTGCTGCTGGAGCAGGCGCAGAAGCATTCGGTGCTGCTGTTCTACACCTGGGGCCAGCACTATGCGCAGGTCATCGAAAGCGGCCCGGCGTTCTCGCCGCCGCAATCCGGCGTCGGGCTGATCGGCGAAATCATGGTGACCCTGGACGGCGCGTTCATCGATAACGCCTTGCTGCAACGGGCCGAAAACGGCACGGCAGGCTGGAGTACGGCGGAGATCCTGCGTGCCAGGGCCGAGGCGCTGCTGACCGAGCATGCGACCGACGCCGCCGAGGCGCTGCTGCACAAGGCGTTGGCAGTGGCCAGGGCCCAGGGCGCGCTGACCTGGGAGTTGCGCAGCGCCACCTCGCTGGCCCGGCTCTGGCAGCGCCAGGGCCAGGCCCGGCGCGCCCATGAGCTGCTCGAACCGCTCTACGCCCGGTTCACCGAAGGTTTTGCCACGCCGGACCTAACCCGCGTCCGTGAACTGCTCGATGAGCTGCAACGACAGGCTCTTGACTGACAGCCAGCGCGCCTTGCCGATGGCATGGGCATGCCGCCTTTCGAACACCCGTAGCTGCCCGCTGCGTTCCAGCTTCTCCAGCGCGTAGGCGCGGGTGGTGTTGAGAAAGCGGTAATGCGTCGTGTCCTGGCCCTGCTCCACCGCCAGCAGCGATTTGCGCGCCAGTTGCGCCATCACCTCGGCCACGCACTCGGGCCGCAGCACCGCACAGCTGATGACGTCGATGGCGGCCCGCACGCTGAAGGCCGCGTCGAACACCGCCAGGCGCTGTAACAGGCTCTGCTCCAGCGGGTTCAGCCGCCGATAGCTCCAGTCCAGGGCGGACTTGAGCGTCTGGTGCCGCGCCACGGCGGTGCGCCGGCCCTGGGTCAGCAATTGAAAGCAGTTGTCCAGTTGCGCTTGCAGCCCCACCAGCGCCAGCGCGTCGATCTGCGCCGCTGCCAGTTCAATGGCCAATGGCAGGCCATCGAGCCGCTGGCAGATTTCGCGCACCGCTGCCAGGTCCTGTTCCCGCAAGGCAAAGCCCTGCTGGCAGGCCCGGGCGCGGCTGACGAACAGCTGCACCGCCGAATGACTCATGACCTCGGCCACGCTGTGCAACGACGAAGCCGGCGGCACCGACAGGGCCGCCAGGCCATGCACAGTCTCCCCCGAGGCCCGCAGCGGTTCGCGGCTGGTGGCCAGGATCGACAGCCGTGGCGCCGAGGCCAGCAACTGCTCCACCAGGGCCCGGCAGCGGTCGAGCAAATGCTCGCAATTGTCCAGCACCAGCAAGGCATGTTGCGTTGCCAATGCCTCCAGGCCGGCGTCCAGTTCAAGGCTGTGCCTCAAGTGCTCGACCAGTTGCGCCGGGTCGGCGATGGCCGCCAGGTCGATGAACCACACGCCGTCGCGGTAGTGCTGCAACAGCAGCTCGGCGACCCGCAGCGCGACGGTGGTCTTGCCGATTCCCGCCGGACCGACCAGGGTCATGAACCGGCGCACCGGCAACTGCCGGACCAGGCTGCCGACCACCGGGTCGCGGCCGGTGACCGGGGTCAGTCGTACCGGCAGGTTGTGCTGGGGCTTGTGCAGAGCCGCGAGTGAGACGGTCTCTTCTTGCGCTTCACGCAGCACCGGGGCGCTGAAGCAATAACCGCGCTGCGGAATGTTGAGTATGTAGCCTTGCCCGTCCGGGCCCTCACCGAGGGCGCGTCGCAGGGCGGCGATGTGCACGCGCAGGTTGATGTCCTCGACCACCGAGTTCGGCCAGACACGAGCGATCAATTCGTCCTTGCTCACCACCTGGCCGGCGCGCTCGACCAGCACCCGCAGGATGTCCAGGGCGCGCCCGCCCATGCGCAACGGCCGATCGCCGTCGAGGATCAGCCGCTGCCGCAGGTGGAAGACGTAGGGGCCGAATCGCAGCACCCCGTCGCTGTTCAAGTCTCTGACGCTGTTCATGCACATCCACGTGCTGGAAACCCGGCCCGGCGCCAGGCTCCCGCACCTCCATTGCCAAGAATTCCCCGGTATCTTGGCAGGCAGCGATGACCGCACAACCGCCATGGAGGGAGCGTCACGGCCATCAGGGTGCGCCAGACGGACAAGCCGGCGCTAGCTGAACTGTTCGCGGTACTGGGTGGGGGTCAGGCCGAGCTTTTCACTGAACAGGAAGCGCATGTGCCGCACGCTGCCGAAGCCGCTTTTGTAGGCCACGGTCTTGAGCGGCAGGTCGCTGCTCTCCAGCAGGTTCCGCGCGCGGTCGATCCGCGCGCTTTGCAGGAACTCCATGGGCGTCATGTTCACCTCGCGGGCAAACACCCGGGCGAAATGCCGCGTGCTCATGTTCGCCAAGCCGGCCATGCGCTCGATGCTGAAGGCTTCGTCCAGGTGTTCGAGCACGTGATTCTGCACCCGGGTCACTGGCGTTTCCTGCGGCGCCACCGCGGCCGTCAGCGGGCTGAACTGGGCCTGCCCGCCCTGGCGCTTCATCACCACCAGCAACACCTTGGCCACGTCCTGGGCGACTTTCTTGCCGTGGTCCCGGGCGACCACCGCCAGCGCCAGGTCGATGCCCGCGGTGACCCCGCCCGAGGTGATCAGGTTGCGATCCTCGACGAAGATCTGGTCGGTCTCCACCCTCGCCTCGGGGAAAGCCCGGATCAGGCGTTCGGTGTAGTGCCAGTGGGTCGTCACCCGATATCCGTCGAGCAAGCCGGCATGCCCGAGGATGAAGGCCCCGGTGCAGATCGAGCCATAGACGGCCGAGCGGCGCACGGCCCCCGCCAGCCAGTCGAGCAAGGGTGGGTGCTTTTCGTTGTAGGCCCCCGGTCCCCCGGGCACCAGCAGCAGGTCATAGCGGTCGCGTGCCTGGTCGATATGCACATCGGCCTGGACGCTGACGCCGTTGGAAGCGCGCAACGCGCCGTGCTCGGTGCCGATCGTCGAGAGCTGGTAATGGTCCTTCGGCTCCAGATAACGGTTGGCGATGGAAAACACCTCCATGGGCCCGGCCATGTCGAGCAGGAGAAAGTCTGGAAACAGCACCATTGCCACGGTTTTCATGGGTTGAACATCACTGATATCAAAGGGTTGGAAGCCTAACGCCGACCCTGGAGATTATGCCCGGACGGCGCGCGGCCATTGGCCAAGAATACGTGATTCGGCGCACAAAATTGTCAACTCAAAAGGGACAGTATTTCAGTTTCCATCTACTTATTGCACCACAGGGTAACCATTAGCCTTCTCCTCAACCGGACGAATTCCCGTTCCGACAGGAGATTCCCTCATGCTGACCCTTCGCAAAGCCTCTGATCGCGGCGCCGCCAACCACGGTTGGTTGAAGTCCTTCCATACCTTTTCCTTCGCCAACTATCGCAACCCGCGGGAACAGGGTTTTTCCGACCTGCTGGTGATCAACGACGACCGGGTCGCCGCCGGCAAGGGCTTCGGCCAACACCCGCACCGGGACATGGAGATTTTCTCCTATGTGCTCGAAGGCGCCCTGGAACACAAGGACACCCTGGGCACAGGTTCGGTGATCCGCCCTGGCGACGTGCAACTGATGAGCGCTGGCAGCGGCGTGGCGCACAGCGAGTACAACCACTCGGCCACCCAGCCGGTGCACTTCCTGCAGATATGGATAGTGCCGGATGTCAGCGGCGCCAAACCGCGTTATCAGCAGGAGCATTTCAGCCCGCAGCAAAAACGCGGCCGCCTGCAATTGATCATCTCCCCCGAGGGGACCGGGGGTTCGCTGCAGGTGCGCCAGGATGCGCGGGTCTATGCCGGGCTGATCGACGGCCAGGAAAGCGCCAGCCTGAAGCTCGATGCCAACCGCTACGCCTATGTGCATGTGGCCCGCGGCTCGGTCGACCTCAACGGCCTGCCCTTGCAGGAAGGCGATGGCGTGCGGGTCCGCAAGGAACAGGCGCTGACCTTGAGCAAGGGCGTGGATGCCGAAGTGCTGGTGTTCGATCTGCGTGCGCAGGAACTGCCAGAAATGCCTTGACCCTCACCTGCCCGGGGCCCGTGCCCCGGGCTTTTTTTGCCCGGTGACAAGGCCTCGACAGCCCGGGCGCCGGTCCAGGCCGGGGCAACGCCTCGCCGTTCACCACAAGCCTGTTGAAACCCCTTTGCAATCTCTGCGTGCAAGAATAATGTAGCGATATCTACATTTTTCAGATCTTTCACTACATGAATAATTGGCTAGCGCTGATCCTCGGATTGCCGACCGCGAACGCAACGGCGCGCATGCGCGCCTGGCGGGCCCTGAAAGCCTCCGGGGCCGCGGTGTTGCGCGACGGTGCCTACCTGTTGCCGGACACCGCTGCCTGCCGCGAAGCGCTGGCCGCGGTTGAGCGGGACATCCTGGCCATCAATGGCACCGCCTTTGTCCTGCCCGTGGTGGACCCCAACGGCGAACGCTTTATCGGGTTGTTCGAGCGCAACGAGGACTACAGCAAGCTGCGCAACGATATCGAGGAGTGCCGGGGGCAACTGACGGCGCAGAATGCGCTGGCCAGCACCCGGCAGATTCGCAAGCTGCGCAAAGCCTACGATCAGCTGGCCAGCATCGATTTTTTTCCCGGCCAGCCGAAGCAGCACACCGACGCCGCCTTGCAAGAGTTGGAGACGGCGGTCAGCAGGGCCTTGTCCACGGATGAGCCACATAGCCGGGACCTGCCAATCACCCTGCTCAGCCCGGGCGACTATCAGGGCCGGGTCTGGGCGACCCGCAAGCGCCCCTGGGTCGACCGCCTGGCGAGTGCCTGGCTGATCCGCCGTTTCATCGACCCCAAGGCGCGGATCCTCTGGCTGGACCAGCCCCAGGACTGCCCGGTCGACGCCCTGGGTTTCGACTTCGATGACGCAACCTTCAGCCATGTCGGCAACCGCGTGACCTTCGAAACCCTGCAAGCCAGTTTTGCCCTTCAGCAACCCGGTCTGAGCCGCTTCGCGGCCCTGGTGCACTACCTCGATATCGGCGGCATCCAGCCCGTGGAAGCGGCCGGCATCGAACGGGTACTGGCCGGGCTGCGCGAAACCATCAGCCATGACGACCAACTGCTGGCCGCTGCCAGTGCCATCTTCGACGGCCTGCTCGCCGAGTTCGTGAAAGAGGAGCCACCCCATGAGTAAGGTTTCCGAGTCGGCGCTTGAAACGGATCTGCCGAGGCCCGAGCCGATCGGTTTGCGCGAGGCCTTCTGGTTCTGGCTCAAGCTCGGCTTCATCAGCTTTGGCGGGCCAGCGGGGCAGATTTCGATCATGCACCAGGAACTGGTGGAACGCCGGCGCTGGATTTCCGAGCGGCGCTTCCTGCATGCCCTCAACTACTGCATGTTGCTGCCCGGGCCCGAGGCCCAGCAACTGGCGACCTACATCGGCTGGCTGATGCATCGGACCTGGGGCGGCGTGATTGCCGGCGCGCTGTTCGTATTGCCTTCGCTGTTCATCCTGATCGCCTTGTCCTGGCTGTACATCGCCTTCGGTGAAGTACCGGTGGTGGCCGGGCTGTTCTATGGCATCAAGCCCGCGGTGACGGCAATAGTCGTGCAGGCGGCGCACCGGATCGGCTCGCGGGCCCTGAAGAACCCTTGGCTGTGGGCGATAGCCGCGGCGTCATTCACCGCGATCTTCGCCTTCAATGTGCCGTTTCCGCTGATCGTGCTGGGGGCCGCCTTGATCGGTTACCTCGGCGGTCGCCTGGTGCCCGAGAAGTTCAAGGTCGGCGGGCATGGCGCGGCTAAAAAGTCCTTCGGCCCGGCCTTGATCGATGACGACACCCCCTCCCCCGAACATGCCCGCTTCAGTTGGCTGAAACTCACGCTGCTGGCGTTCATCGGCGCCCTGTTGTGGGCCTTGCCGATGGGCGCCCTGACCGCGCTGTTCGGCTGGCAAGGCACCTTGACCCAGATGGGCTGGTTCTTCACCAAGGCCGCCTTGCTGACCTTCGGCGGTGCTTATGCCGTGCTGCCGTATGTCTATCAGGGCGCGGTGGGTCACTACGGCTGGCTGACCCCGACCCAGATGATCGACGGCCTGGCCCTGGGGGAAACCACCCCCGGGCCGCTGATCATGGTGGTGGCCTTCGTCGGCTTCGTCGGGGCTTATGTCTCCCAGGTGTTTGGCGCCGATCAGGTGTTTCTCGCTGGTGCGGTCGCGGCGGCCCTGGTGACGTGGTTCACCTTCCTGCCTTCGTTCCTGTTCATCCTCGCCGGCGGCCCGCTGGTGGAATCGACCCACAACGAGCTCAAGTTCACCGCGCCGCTCACCGGGATCACCGCCGCGGTGGTGGGGGTGATCCTCAACCTGGCGTGTTTCTTCGGTTACCACGTGCTGTGGCCGAACGGCTTCAGCGGCGCCCTCGACTGGCCCTCGGCGCTGATCGCGATTGCCGCGGCGGTTGCCCTGTTCCGCTTCAAGCGCGGCGTGATCCAGGTGTTGATGGCCTGTGCGCTGGCGGGCCTGGCCGTGCACCTGCTGCGTTAGAGCATGTGAACTGATTGACGATCTCTGGCGGGCGCCGGGCCTGCCAGCTCACCCAGCCTACCGAGTCAGGCAGGAGGTGTTCCATGAGGTGGATTACCCGCGAACGACCCAAGATCGACCGCATCGCCTGTCCCTGGTTGATCACCCGTTTCATCGATCCTCAGGCGGAGTTTTTATACGTGCCCAGCGCCGATGTGCTGCGGATCGCCGCGGAGAAAGACGAGGCGCCCTACGACATACCCGGTGTTGAACTGAGCCACGAGGGCGAGTTGTGCAGCTTCGACGCCTTCCTGAAGAAGTACCGACTCAGCGAGCCGGCCTTGCAGCATCTGGCCAGAATCGTGCGCGGGGCCGATACCTCGCGCCTGGACCTGACCCCGCAATCGGCGGGGTTGTACGCGATTTCACTGGGCCTGTCGCAGCGCTATGGCGATGACCAGGAAATGCTCGCCCACGGCCTGGTCCTGTACGACGCGCTCTACGCCTGGTGCAAGGATTGCCAGGGCGAATCCCATAACTGGCCTCCACAGATGTGAGGCGGCCAGCTCGTCACCAAGCCCAGCCTGACGCTGGGCTTTGGCTTTTAGAGGCAGTGGCAATCGTGGGTCCTGTGATCGATGGCTGACGGCAAGCAGCCCCTCAGCCCTGCCCCTTGAGGAAATGGCGGATGCGGATCTTCACCCCGTCGCTCTGGAAGCGGCGGGCGGCCGCCTCGATCTTCAGTTCGGCGCGGGTTACTCGCTCATGGTGACGCAGGTGGCCGACCCAGGATTCGTCGAAGAACACTTCACACCACAGGCGCGGGTTTTCGCTGTCCTGCAGCAGGCACCAGGAAAACGAACCGTTGCGCTGGCGCATGCGGCGCACCGGGTTCATCGCCTGCTGGAAGGCCTGGGCGTGTTCGGGGGCGATGTCGTATTCCAGGCTGATCATCACCGGGCCGCGCTCCAGGTCCTGGTCGGCGCTGAGCAGCGGTTGCGGCCAGTGCAGCGACGGCGCCAGGTCTTCGGCGCTGCGCTGGGGCAAGCCGACCCGCCAGGTCAGCCCGACCCCGGCCAGCAAAACTGCTGCCGCCGCGCTCAGGGCAAGGCTCATGGACAACAGGCTGGCCACCCAGCCCCAGAGCAACCCGCCCAGGGCCATGCTGCCGAAGAACATCAGGATGTACACCGCCAGCGCTCGCGCCCGCACCCAGGCCGGCACCGAAGTCTGGGCCGCCACCTGGAAACTCGAGAGTACGGCGATCCAGGCGCCGCCGCTGATCAGCATCACCGGGATCAACAGATAGAAGTCGCGCAGCCAGGCCAGGGCGAACAGCACCAGGGCGTAGGTCACGCTGGCCAGCGCCACCAGGCGATCCACCGCCAGGTGCTGGCGCAGCCGCGGCAACAGCATCGCCCCCAGCACCGCGCCGAGGCCGACGCTGCCGAGCAACACGCCGAACTGGGTCGCGCTGCCCTGCAGTTCGCCGCGCACGATCAACGGCAGCAAGGACATGCCGGCGCTGGCGCCGAAGAAAAACCCCAGGGTGCGAATCAGTACCCGTTGCAGAGGATGGGAACTGCGGGCGTAGCGCCAGCCCACGCGGATCGCACTGAACAGCCGCTCCGCCGGCAACACCGCGACCTTCGGCTCGCGCCGCCAGCAGGCGAGCACGGCGATCACCGCAAAGAACGACAGCGCATTCACCGCGAAGGTCGCCCAGGGACCGGCCAGGCTCACCAGGACTCCGGCGATGGCCGGGCCCACGGCGCGCGCCACGTTGGTCCCGACGCTGCTCAAGGCGATGGCCGCGGGCAATTCGCCGGCAGGCACCAGTTCCGGGGTCAGGGCCGACCAGGCCGGCATCATCAGCGCCGTGCCGATGCCCATGGCCAGGGTCAACAGCAGCAACAAGGGCACCGTCATCAGGCCGCTGAGGGTCAGGAACGCCAGGAGCATGGCCACGCTGGCCATCCAGCCCTGCACCAGCAACAGGTAACGGCGCTTGTCGACGATATCGGCCAGCGCCCCCGCCGGCAGCGCGAGGAAGAACATCGGCGCCGCGGCGGCCACCTGCACCAGCGCCACCGTCATCGGGCTGGCCGACAGCGAGGTCATCAGCCAGCCGGCGCCCACCTCGTGCATCCAGGTGCCGATGTTCGAGGCGATGCTGGCCAGCCACAGCCCGCGAAACAGGCCATGCTTGAGCGGGCTCCAGGGCGAAAGGGAGGCCGCGCTACGGGAGGAATCGAGGGTCTGTTTCATGACGGTCCTTGAGTCGTGGGAAGGGTTTGCAGTCCGGGCGTTTTTGCGCGCCAACGACCTCCGGCCGGCGCAAGCGGGTTGCGTCGACCGGAGGTCATTCGCGGCAGGCCTACTTGACCTGACGCTGCGGTGCCTTGTGCACCATGGTGTAGGCGTAGTCCACGCCCATGCCGTAGGCGCCGCTGTGCTCGCGCACCAGATCCATCACCGCGTCGTAGGTTTCCTTGTGCGCCCAGTCGCGTTGGAACTCGAGCAGCACTTGCTGCCAGGTCACAGGCACCGCGCCGGCCTGGATCATGCGTTGCACCGACATGTCATGGGCTTCCTGGGTGGTACCGCCGGATGCGTCGGTGACGATGTACACCTCGTAGCCTTCGGCCAGGGCTTCCAGGGCCGGGAAGTTCAGGCAGACCTCGGTCCACAGCGCGGCCATGATCAGTTTCTTGCGTCCGGTGGCCTTCACCGCTTCCACCAGTTTCTTGTCTTCCCAGGAGTTCATCGAGGTGCGCTCGATCGGCTGGTGGCCAGGGAACACGCCGAGCAGTTCCGGCCAGATGTAGCCGCTGAAGCTCTCGGTTTCCACCGAGGTGAAGATGGTCGGCACGTTGAAGATCTTCGCCGCCTTGGCCAGGCCCACGGTGTTGTTCTTCAGGGTCTGGCGGTCGATCGACTGCACGCCGAAAGACATCTGTGGCTGGTGGTCGATCAGGATCAGGGCGGAGTTGCTTGGGTTGAGCAGTTCACGGATAGACATGGCGCGTTCCTTTTGCTGTCGAGTGGGTTCAAGCGTTGATTTGCACAATTCAGGGGCTCGGCGCAGGTTCCGCTGGGGAGGCTTGGCTGCCGGCTTGGTGGCTAATTTAGGGCTCAAAACAAAAAGGGACAATTCAGCAAAACCGAGAATAATTGATTCCAAAATAGGGACAATTCAAAAACGGCCGCACAGCCCACCGCGAATGACGCCTGCCTGCGCAAACGACCGAATGCAGCACAGCCGTACAATCCCCGCGCCCTGTAATAGGCAACCATGCTTCGCCTCGATCCGATGGCCACGCCGAGCGGACGCGGGTTGACCGAAGGCCAGCCGGCAGTTGCCGGAACCGAGGCCAGCCGCGTCCCGGGCCACCCACCTTGACGCGGAAAATAAGCATGCTGCTTGCCTCGAAACACCTCACCGTCCCAGGGCCGGTGAGCCTGCGCCTGAAGCCGCTGTGGCTGCTCGCCTTGCTCAGCGGCGGCGCCCCGGCACTGGCCGCACAGAGCGCGCAAGACACCCCAGGTTTCCTTGAGGGGGCGAGGCTTGAAGTGCTCAGCCGCAACTTCTACCTCAACAACGACTATCGCTCCCCTACCCCGGCCGGCAAGAGCTACCAGCAGGAATGGGCCCAGGGCTTCATCGCCTCGTTCGAGTCCGGCTTCACCCCCGGCACTGTTGGCGTGGGGGTCGATGCCCACGGTTTCCTCGGCTTGAAACTGGACGGCGGCAAGGGGCATTCCGGGACGGGCCTGTTGCCGCTGGATCATCACGGGCGCAGCGAAGACAGTTACTCCAGCGCTGGCGGCGCGCTGAAATTCAAGGCCTCGCGGACCACCCTGGCGCTCGGTGAAATGACCGTGGCGACCCCAGTGTTCGACACCGCCGACAAACGCCTGCAACCGGAATACGCCAGCGGCCTGCTGCTCTCCAGCCGGGAGATCGAGGGGCTCGATCTGCAGGCCGGTCACTTCAGCGCCTTCAAGAACCAGGACGCCTCGACCGGCCAGGGCGACTTTTCCGGTTACGGGGCAACCACCCGCCACGCCAGCATCGACTTCATCGGCGCCGACCTGTTCGCCGGCCAGGTCCTGGGCGGCGCCCTCTACGCCTCGGAGCTGAGCGACACCTGGCGCCAGTACTACGCCAACCTGCATGCCAGCCTTGGCCAGCTGTTCCTCGACGGCAACCTGTACCACAGCCGCGACCAGGGCCAGGCCGTGGCCGGCGCCATCGACACCACGGCCTACAGCCTCTCCGGCAAGTACCGGATCGACGCCCAGGCGTTCACCCTGGCCTATCAGAAAGTCCACGGCGACACGCCCTTCGACTTCGTCGGCGGCGACTCCATCTACCTCGCCAACTCGATCAAATACGCCGACTTCAACGGCCCCGGCGAGCGCTCCTGGCAAGCGCGCTACGACCTCGACCTGGGCACCCTGGGCATTCCCGGCCTGAGCTTCATGGCCCGCTATGTGAGCGGCCGCGGCATCGACGGCAGCCACGCGCCCCAGGGCGGCGCCTACAACCCCTTCGATAGCGCCAGCGGCACCTACAGCCCGCAACAGGGCCGGGGCGGACGCCACTGGGAACGCGACCTGGACCTGCGCTACATCCTGCAGTCGGGCCCGGCCAAGGACCTGTCGCTGCAACTGTCCCACGTCAGCCACCGGGCCAACGCCGCCCAGGCCGGCGACGACATCGACAGGCTGTACATCGTCATTCAGTACCCGCTCAAGCTCGGGCCGTTCTGATCTTGCGCGGCAGATGCGATAGCCTGCTGCAGCGTTTCCAGCGTCGCAGGCTTGAACAGGATCTCGTCCATGCCTGCGGCCTTGCATCGTTCCACCGCGCTCGCTTCGATGCTGGCCGTCAGGGCAATGACGCGACAGCGTGGACGGCTACTCTGGGACTCCTCCCAACGGATCCGCCTGGCCAGTTCGAAGCCGTCCATCCTCGGCATCATGCCGTCCGTGAGCACGATGTCGAAGTCCGCGCTCAGCCAGCGCATGAAGGCTTCCTGCCCATCTTCCGCGACCACGACCCTATGCCCCAGGGTTTCAAGCTGGGTGGTGAGGGTGGCGCGATTGAAGGCGTTATCTTCGGCCAGCAAGATGGACAATGGATGCGCTTCGGCAGCAATGGGCTGAGCCTGCTGCGCAGCTTCGCCCTCGACAGCGGCTGGAGGGTCGCAGATGGGCAGGCTCAATTCGAGGCTGAAGCAGGATCCTTTGCCGGGTTCGCTACGCGGGTTGATCTGGCCCCCCATCAGCTGCACCAGACGGCGGCTGATGTTCAGCCCCAAGCCGCTTCCGGACGCCTGCCCCGCGCCCGGTGCGCCCACCTGAGAGAAGGGCTTGAACAGCTTGCCCATGTCCTCGGCGCAAATGCCGATGCCCGTGTCGATGACATCGAGGTCCAGACGCAACCTGTCCCCGTCACGGCGGGTGCGGGCCTGTAGGGTGACGCCTCCACGTTCGGTGAACTTGATGGCGTTGCTGAGCAGGTTGAACAGCACCTGCTTGAAATGCAGCGGGTCCATCAGCACCCATGCCTGCAGGTCGCCTTCGACCTTGACGTCCAGGGTCAGGCCTTTTTGTCGCGCCATGCCGAAGGCGATAGAGGCGACGCCTTCAATCTGGTGGTTGATGAGCACCGGCTCGGGAAACGAATCAATCTTTCCGGACTCGATGCGAGAAATATCCAGCACATTGCCCAGCAGCAACAGAAGCCCCTGGGCCGCTTCCTGGGCCACGGACAGGGACAGGCTGTCGGCCTCCCCCTGTTTCGCCCTCCGCAACGCGAGTTCCTGCATGCCGATGATCGCGTTCAGCGGCGTGCGTATCTCATGGCTCATCGTCGACAGGAAGACCGTCTTGGCCTGGTTGGCGGCCTCGGCCCGCTCCTCCGCGGCCCGGGTCCTGCGGACCTGGCGTCGCAGGTAGAACGCCCAGATCAGCGAGATGGCGATCAGGACAGCGAAGAGCCCGCCCAGTTGGAGAATCTTGTCGCGATGGTCACGCCAGAAGTCGCTCCCGCCCTTGGCGAAGCGCGGCGCCCAGGCCTGGACTATTTCCGCGACCTCTTCCGGCGTGATTGCCAGCTGCGCCTTCTCCAGGATGCTGCGCAACTCCGGCTGGTTCTTCGCCACACCGATGCCGATGGGCGTGGAGATGTTCTGCAGGATCCCGGTGACCTGGATGCGATTGTCGAAGTATTGGGCCGACAGATAGCGGCCGGTGTAGTCGCTGCTCAGGTACACCTCGCTCTGCCCCGAATCGACCGAGCGCATGGCCTCGAGGAACGTGGGGTATAGCTTGAGCTGAATCGCCGGATAGTCACGTCTTATCGTATCGATGAAAAAGTAGCCCTCACCCGTCGCCAGCGTCCTCCCATTCAGATCGGCAAGGCCGGTGAAACGCCGGCCGGCGTGACGGCCACCACTGGCGGCGGTCATCAGTACGGTGGAGCTGCGCAGGTACGGCGGCAAGACATCCAGTGGTGTCTCGAACAGGTCGGACTGAGGCATGGCCGGGGTCAGAAGCGCCCGCCCCTCGGCGATGAGCTTGTTGGTTTCAAGGGTGTTTTGCGTGCCCAGGTAAGAGAACTTCAGGCCGCTGCGCTGGCTGATCAATTCCAGGTAGTCGCGGCCAATGCCGGTGACGCTGCGGTCCCGTCCCAACTCACCCAGCGCCCCAAGCGAGTAGTTGATGGCGACGGGCACCTGCGGGTGGCTGTCCAGCCAGCGCTGTTCCGCGGGTGTCAGCTTCACCCGCTCTTCGTCGATACTCAAGCGGCGGCCAGCGCTCCAACTGCGCAGGATGTCTTCCCCATAGCGCCTGGATATCCTGGGTATCGCCCGGTCGATGATGTCCCTCAGCGACTCGTCTCCCGGACGCAGAAGGAAGCGGAAACCCTGGCTGTCGACGGGGGCGAAGTTATCGATCCGCAGACCCAGCAGATAATGGGTTTGAATCAGGTAATGCGAGGACACGGCGTCCCCCAACACCGCGTCGACATCCCCCAGCACCAGCCCTTCGAGCGCCCGTTGAGGCGAATCGAAATACTCCACCTGGCTATGGGGGTAGGCCTCCCGTACCGCCTGTTCCTGAAGATAACCGACGGTCATACCCAGCACGCTACCGGCCTGGTTGGGATCGAAAGACTGGGCCTGGGACGTCACCAACACCGGGCGGTCGGGCAGATAGGACTCGCTGAGCAGCAGCCCGTTTTCCTGGCCTTCAACGTCGCTGCCCGCGCCCAGCAGGTCGATCTCGCCACTGCGCAAGGCCGCCAGCGCGGAGGCCCGCGACGAGTAGGCGCGCACCTGGGGCGGCCGTTCGAACATCAGGGCCAGGTAGTCGGCCGTGATGCCCTGGTAGCGATCTCCATAGAACACCGACAGGGGCGGATAATCGAGAAGCACGACCCCGACCCTGAGCGGCCCGCGCCCTTCCAGCCATTGCCGCGCCTTGGCGTCCAGCCAGGGGTGGCTGCTCGCGGTCATCCGACCGGACAACGCGATGTCATGTGCGTGAGCGGGAAATATCGGTGAAAGAAAACCCAGCAACAGAATGCCAATAGCTGCGAGGGACCTCAGTAGCATGGGGAACCTTCCTTGAGGTACTTGCGGGATTTGTGGCAGGTGGCGCTTCGCAGGCGGTCACTGCGGCGCGGTCGAAAATGTCGTGAACTCAACTGCAACTCTAGGCCTTGGCGGCTTTGCCGACAGCAAATAGCCCATCCTAGACCATCGAGGGCAGGGGCTGACAGACGAATACCGCACAATGAGCAGCACTGCTTCTCGCCCCCTCCATGATTTATCTGAATTGGTCAGCCCAATTCGCGTTGGCTTGACATCTCGACTACTCGGTCACCAACATGCAGCCGACTACACAGCCATGCACAGATATCATGTTCGAACTGAAAGACCTGCCTTCCCGCGAAACACTCGAGCACTTCGGCAAGCTCTATGACAACCCCGACGTCGAAGGGCTCTATACCTGGCTGGTATGGGCGTCGGCGACGGATGAAATGCTCTCGGCATTCAACGCCAACCTGGCGCGCGAGAATCTTGCACAAACCCCCTTCTTCGTCCTGCTGCTGCTCAAGCGCAACCCCGGGGGACTCTCGATCGGCGCGTTGGCCGATGGGGTGGCCGTGGCTTCGCAGACGATGACCCGGGCCATCAAGCAGATGGAAGCCGCCGGCCTTTGCACGAAACATCCGGACCCGGACGATGGGCGCTACTGGATCGTCCGGCTGACCCCGGAGGGCGACAGCACCCTTGGCCGGGTGCTGCCCAAACACTATGAGTGGGTCGCCAAGTTCATGAGCCACTTCAAGGAAGATGAGCGCGAGCTTTTGGTGAAGCTGATGATGAGGGTGGCCCCTGCCCTGCGAACCATGCGCCTGGAAACGGAACTCGGCTGATCGGCCGAGTTTCTTGGAAACCATGTAGCACGCTACACAGCAACCTACAGAAAATGAAACCTTGGGCGGCTCCCTCAGGTCGCGGCCAGTAACGTCGTGACTTCAATGCCCTGGCGCCTCTATTAATCGAGATATGTAGCAATGCACACATCTACACAGGATATGACTCAACAACCCACAGCCATCTTGCTGGTGCAGATGGTGTTCTGCGCGCTCGCCGTGGTCTCTCTCTTGTATATCCCGGTGCCTATCCTGCCCCTGTTGGCACGGGCCTATCAGTTGCCGCCGGAACAGGCTGGCCTCGCACTGGGCGCCTTCGGGTTCGCCTACGCCACCGGTTTTCTGGTGTTCGGTCCCTTATCCGATCGCCTCGGCCGCAGGACGGTCATGGTCAGCGGCCTGGTGCTGCTGGCCATCATCACGGCGGGGCTCGCCTGGGTGGAGACGCCGGCCCTGTTCATCTCGGGCCGGGCATTGCAGGGATTCGCCGCGGCCTCCTTCCCGCCCGTGGCCCTCGCCTACTTGTCCGAACGCGGTACCCCCAAGCAACGGGTGTGGGGCGTGGCCTGGATGAGCACGGCATTCCTGTCGGCAGGTTTGCTCGGACAGATCTACGGCAGCCTCGTTGCAGGGCGCTGGGGCCTGGGTTACGCCCTCATGCCACTGGTGGTGATCTATGCCGTGACCGCGTTGCGGCTGGCCAGGGTCCCGGAAGGAACTCGAGCGGTACGTCCGAAGGGCTCGATGTGGGAAGGATATCGACCCATCTTCACCTTGCTCGGTGACCCGGCCTTGCGCCGTGTGTATCTGCCCGCGCTCCTGCTGCTGATGTCATTTGTCGCCTTTTACATAGGACTGGATATGCACCTGGGCGAGGTCATCGAAAGCCAGGGCATCAGCAGGATGCAGGCACGTGGCGTGGCGTTGCCGGCGTTTCTCGCGCCACTGCTCGCCGCCAAATTGATTGGTCGCTGGGGAGCCAACCGGGTCGCGACCACGGGGCTTGGCGTCGCGGCGTTCGGACTGGTGCTTTGTGCAGGCGCCGGTCAAGAGCACATCCCCCTGCTGCTGGCAGCCAGCGTCGTCTATGTCGCCGGAGTGGCCATCAGTGTCCCCGGGCTGATCGCTCGAATCGCGGCGGCGGCATCGCCCGACGTCCGCGGCCTGGCGGTGTCCTTCTACACCTTCGTGCTCTTTGTCGGGGCGAGCCTTGGACCCTGGCTGGGAAACATCAGCCGCGCCTGGCAGGTGGAATCTTTTCTTCTGGTACTCGCAGCGGGGCTCGGCGCTGCAGCGTTGTACAGCGCAGTACGGGTAGCTGACAACTCTCGTGCGCGCTAATCGAGCGACCTTGGTTTCCACGCAGGATGTCAGTGGGAAGTGGGTCTGTTTTTGTAGTAATCCGGTATCGGCCAAACGACCTGCCGAAGGCCCCGGATATTGAAAGGGAATCCATTGATGGGTATCTACGTTGTAGTTGCAAACCAGTTCGAAGACTTCGCAAGGCATGAAAACGTGATGTCCTACAGCACGCTGCTGCAGGCGCTGAAGACATCGGGACAATCCGTGCTGAGAGGTTGCAAGGTCATTGCCGGGCAGGGGCTTGGCCGCAAGGAAATTCAGCATGCCTATCGCATGGCGATCGCCAGCGGGTATGCCGATGAATTCGATCACTGGAACCTGTGGACGGACGCGGAGCTGGCAGGCCAGGAGCTCGCCCACAAGCGCCAGCGCAAGAACGTGCTGATCTCCGTTCCCGAGAAGCATGATGAAGGTCTCTATACCGCCAACCTCCTGCTCCATGCCGAAAACGAGCTGATGCTCGACCACCTGACTGGACAGCATGTGCAAGGCATGGTGCTGCTCGAAGCCTGCCGTCAGATGTTCCTGGCGGTAACGGAGCGTTTCCACCTGGACGACTACAAACCGCATAAACGCTACTTCGTCCTCAACGAGATGAATGTCCGCTACACCGCCTTCGCCTTTCCGCTGCCGGCGCAGATCCGCTATCGCTTGATCGACCTGAAGCAACCACGCCCCGACCGCGTCGAAGTGCAGGCAACGATGGAGGTCTGGCAGGGCGAACACCCCGTCACTGGCGTGGAGGTCAAGTTCTGTGTCATGGATGCCGAGCGCCTCGGTCTGCGCGAGGCCACCCTCGCCTCTCGCGCCCTGTCCTCGCAAGTCAGCACCTTGCGCCGCCGCTTGCGCATGACCCCGCGCACCGATGCGCAGTTGATGACCGAGCCAATTCCCACTCTCTGATCCAATCGTCCGCTTGCACCCAGGTGCAAGCGGCCTTTCGAGTAATCGCAATGAAAGCACGAAGAATCGCGTTCTTCGACGTCGATGAAACCCTCATCGACCTCAAGAGCATGTTCAGTTTCCGAGCCTTCTACTTCCGCCGGCTCTGGGGAGAGGAACGTGGCGGCGAGGCGGAAGCGGCCTGCGCCAAACGTATCGATGAGTACGTCAGAAAAGGTTTCGATCGCTCTGCCATCAACACGCTGTTCTACGAAGACTTCCGCGACCACCAGCCTGCTCTGGTGGCCGACGCGGCCCTGGCCTGGTACGTCCAGGAAAGGACGCGCTCGGGATTCTTCATCCTTCCAGTCCTGCAGGCACTTCAGAAGCACCAGAGCAACGCAGACATAGTCGCCTTCGTCTCGGGCTCGGCCGTGGAGTTTCTGACCCCACTGGCGACGGAGCTCGGGGTCACCCACGTTCTGGCGAATCGAATGGAGACGCGCGACGGGCGTTTCACCGGCCAGCTCATCCCACCGCAAACCATTGGGCTGGGCAAACAGCAAGCGGCCTTGCGCCTGATGGACAGGCTCAACGTCGATCCGGCCGACTGCTACGGATACGGTGATCACCTGACGGACCTCCCCCTCCTGATGAGCATCGGCAACCCCACCGTAGTGGCAGGCGACCCGGCCCTGCTCAGGCATGCAGCGCAACTTGACTGGCCAATCCTCTACCCCGGCGCCTCCCTGCATCGAGGAGAAGCATGATGTCGTTTCACGTGTTCGCCTTCAGCCGCCTGGCGGTAATGGCCAGCCTTGCCCTCTGGTTGAGCATCGCCGTCCTCAACAACCTCACCGACCCGGAAACCAACCGTTTCCATATCGGCAACACGCTTTCCATGGTGCTGCTGGAAGAGGAGGAACTGCTGGGCGCGGCCCTGCGTTGGCGGGCCTGGCCGGCGCACTGGGCCGAAACCGCGCTGTACGCGGTGGCAGGCATTCAGGTCGCCGTTTCGGCACTGCTCTGGTATGCGGCATTCGGCTACGTCAAGGCCTGGCGCCTGGGCAGTCGTGCCGTGCTGGACAGCGCACGCAACCGCGCCGTCGTCGCCCTGACCTGCTTCCTGTTGCTGTGGTTCGGCTTCATCTGTGGCGGCCTGTGGTTCGGCTACTGGCTGAAGCAGGGTGCCATTCAATCCGTCCACATGACCCTGATCCTGATTGGCCTGGTCGCCCTGCTCTTCGTGCAGGGCGAACCCCAGCCATGGCCAGCCGTACAGCCCGCTGCCCCTGCCACGCCTGGCAGTCAACCGCTCGAAAGGAGCCTTCCATGATCTCGTCAGTTCGCACCGCAAGCGTTGCCCTCGCCATGGCCCTGGCAGCGATCACTGCCAACGCCAATACCGACTCGCCCAAGGAGAAACCTGCCATGAACCAGCCCGCCACCCGCCCGATCGCAGTGCCTTCTGGCTACCAGGAGTCCGATCACCGCCAAGTGACGGTCGATGACGAGCAAGGGGTACTCACACGGTACGTCCGCACCGATGGCCGCAACCCAAGGCTGGGTGGCGAACACTTCAGCACCCTGGTTTCGGACAGCGGCGTGCTCAAGGGTTTCGCCAATATGTCGCTGGACCTGGTCGGCAAGCCCCTGCCGTCGCGCGAACGCGCCGAGGAAGTAGCCAGGCTGTTTCTCCAGCAGCATGCCCCCGACCTGATCGAGCGCATGAAGATCAGTTGGATCGAACCCCACGACGAGCCGTTGAAGGTCACGCACGAGGGTCGCGAGGAGGTCGTCACCTTGAGCGGTATGAAAGTCAAGGCACGCAACCTGGCTGACGGTCGGTGGTTCTGGATCATCGTCGGCAGCGACGGGAAACCCATGGTGTTCGAACGCGACATCGTCTGGATCACCTTTCCCGGCAAGCGCAAGACCGAGAAATGGCTGCATGACAGCTGGCTGGCAACCCAGCCTGGCCCTTGGGCCCAGTCACTCTGACGCCGCCGTCAGGGCCAGGTGAACCATCTTTGGGAGTCAATCATGCGTATCTCCAGTTCCAACAGCATCAAGCACGCCTTGGCGCTGGTCGCCGTCAGCACGCTGAGCGCTTGCGGCCAGTCCGAACAGGGAGCGACGGCTGAACCATCGCCCCCCGTGGTCAGCGTCGCGGAGGTCGTCGTCCAGCCCCTCGCCGATTGGGACGAATTCTCAGGCCGGCTTCAAGCCCCGGAGTCAGTCGAGCTACGGCCACGGGTCTCCGGGCATATCGACCGCGTTCTGTTTCGCGACGGCTCGCTCGTCAAGAAGGGCGATCTGTTGTTCCAGATCGACCCCAGGCCCTTTCAGGCCGAGGTCGATCGCCTGGACGCCCAGCTGCAACAGGCCCGCGCCAGGCAGACCCGCGCCGCCAGCGAAGCCCAGCGCGGCGAGAAGCTGCGGGCCAACCAGGCGATTTCCGCCGAGCTGGCCGACGCGCGCAAGACGGCGTACCAGGAAGCCAGTTCCGCCGTTGCGGCGACCCGCGCCCAACTCGAAGCCGCACGTCTGAACCTGAGTTTCACCCGCATCACGGCGCCCATCGACGGCCGCATCAGTCGAGCGCAGGTGACCGCCGGGAATCTGGTCAATGAGAGGGCGACCCTGCTCACCACGATAGTGGGCACCAAGGAGCTCCATGCGTACTTCGATATCGATGAAGCCACCTACCTGAAGCAGGTCCGTCGCATACCCAGCAAAAAAGCCCTCGCCCACTCGCGCGTGCCGGTGCATCTGGCCCTGAGTACCGATGAACGACCGGCGTACGAAGGTCGCCTGGACTTCCTCGACAACCAGGTCGATCCGCGTACCGGGACCCTGCAGGCACGCGCTGTCGTCGACAACGGCGCAAACGAGCTGACACCGGGGCTCTACGTTCGCCTGCAATTACCTGCCAGTGACCTCTACCCCGCCATGCTGGTCCGAGACGAAGCGATTGGCACCGACCTGGGCAATCGCTTCGTACTGGTGCTGGGCAAAGACGCGGTGGTGAGCTATCGCGCCGTCCGGCTCGGCCCCAAGGTCGAAGGCCTGCGCGTGATCCGCGAGGGTCTGCAGGAAGGCGAGCGCATCCTGGTCAATGGCCTGCAGCGCGCCCGCCCTGGCGCCAGGGTTACGCCGGAACAGGTGGCAATGGCGACCGATGAGGTGCTGGCTCGCTTGACACGACTGAATGCCTCCACCGAACCGATGCCTGTCGCACAGCAAGGCCGAGAGCGGAGGACATCGCCATGAACTTCTCGCAGTTTTTTGTGCGACGCCCGATCTTCGCCATCGTCCTGTCGCTGCTCATCCTGATCGGCGGGATCGTCTCCCTGTTCCAGTTGCCGGTCAGCGAGTATCCGGAAGTCGTGCCGCCCACCATTGTGGTGCGGGCACAATTTCCGGGCGCGAACCCCGACGTGCTCGGCAAGACCCTGGCCTCGCCGCTGGAGCAGGCCATCACCGGCGTGGAGAACATGCTCTACATGTCCTCCCAGTCGACCTCGGACGGCTCGATGACCCTGACCCTGACCTTCGCGCTGGGGACGGACCTCAACGCCGCACTGGTCCAGGTACAGAGCCGGGTCACCCGCGCGACCACCCAGCTGCCTCCGGATGTCCAGCGGTTGGGCGTGACCGTGGACAAGACATCGCCGGCGCTGGCCCAGGTCGTTCACCTGTATTCGCCGAGCGGCCAGTACGACCCGACCTATCTTGCCAACTACATGACCATTCACGTCATCGACGAGCTGTACAAGATCGAGGGTGTCAGTGATATCCGCCTGCTGGGGATGGGCGACTATGCCCTGCGGGTCTGGCTGGATCCGGACAAGGTGGCTTCCTACAACCTGGCCGCGACGGATGTGATACGCGCCATCCGCGAGCAGAACCGGGAGGTCGCCGTAGGCTCTCTCGGTACACCGCCAAACGCGAGCGACAACGCCTTCCAGTTGCTCATCAACGCCCGGGGCCGGCTGGTCGACGAGGACGAGTTCGAGCGCATCATCGTGCATGCCGGCGAGCGCGGCGAAATCGTCCGCCTGCGCGACGTCGCACGCATCGAACTGGGCTCGAGCCAGTATGCGCTGCGCGCGCACCTTGACGGTCGCCCTTCCGCCGCCTTGCAGATTTTCCAGGACGCGGATGCCAATTCCATCGAACTGTCCGACCGGCTTCGCAAGCGGATGAGTGAGCTCGCTCAAGACTTCCCACCGGGCGTCGAACACTCGATCGGCTACGACCCCACCATCTTCGTGCGCAGCTCCATCACCGCGGTGGTGTATACCTTGCTGGAGGCCGTCGCGCTCGTCGTGCTGGTGGTCATCCTCTTTCTGCAGACCTGGCGCGCGTCGATCATTCCCCTGGCCGCAGTGCCTGTGTCCCTGATAGGCACGCTCGCGGTCATGCAACTGCTGGGCTTTTCCATCAACGCGCTATCGCTGTTCGGCCTGGTGCTGGCTATCGGCATCGTGGTCGACGACGCCATCGTCGTGGTGGAGAACGTCGAGCGCAACATCGGCCTGGGCAAGTCACCCGTAGAGGCAACCCGCCAGGCCATGAAGGAAGTCACCGGTCCGGTCATCGCCACCGCCCTGGTGCTGTGCGCGGTGTTCATTCCGAGCGCTTTCATCACCGGCCTCACCGGGCAGTTCTACCGACAGTTCGCGCTCACCATCGCGATATCGACGGTGATCTCGGCGTTCAACTCGTTGACCTTGTCGCCGGCCCTGGCGGCGATACTGCTCAAAGGCAAGGACGTGCCCAAGGATCGTCTGTCGAAGCTGATCGACCGCCTGTTCGGGGGTTGGCTGTTCCGTCCGTTCAATCGACTGTTCCAGCGGGCAAGCGCGGGTTACGTCAACCTCGCCACGCGACTGCTGCGAGCCGGCGCCATCGTCCTGATGCTGTATGTCGGTCTGCTGGGGCTGGCCTATCTGGGATTGGAGAAAACCCCCACCGGCTTCATCCCTCAGCAGGACAAGCAGTACCTGGTCGCCTTTGCCCAGTTACCCGAAGGCGCCAGCCTGGACCGTACCGAGGCCGTCATCCTGAAGATGTCCGAGCTTGCCCTGAAGCACCCGGGGGTGGCCAATACCGTGAGTTTCAGCGGCCTGTCCATCAACGGTTTCGTCAACAGCGCGAGCGCGGGGCTCATGTTCATCCCGCTTGAGTCCTTCGCTGAACGCAAGGACGCCTCGATGTCCGACACCGCCATCGCCCAGGCCTTGGCCGCCGAGTATGGGCGGATCCAGGAGGCCTTCGTGATGGTGGTTCCCCCACCGCCCGTGGAAAGCCTGGGCTCTATCGGAGGCTTCCGGGGGCAGATCGAGGACCGCGGCAGCCTGGGGCATGAAGCGCTCTACCAGCAGATTCAGTCACTGGTGGACAAAGCCCGGGCGCTGCCCGAACTGGCCGGTGTGTTCTCCAGCTACCAGGTGAATGTCCCGCAGATCGACGCGGATATCGATCGGGACAAGGCCAAGGCCCATGGGGTGGCGATCGACGAAATCTTCGACACCCTGCAGGTCTACCTGGGCTCGATATACGCCAATGACTTCAACCGCTTCGGGCGGACCTACCACGTCAATGTCCAGGCTGAGCAGGCCTACCGCATGGCGCCGGAGCAGATCGGCAGGCTGAAAGTACGCAACCGACAGGGCGACCTCATCCCGCTGTCATCCTTCGTCCGGATACGGGAATCGGCCGGTCCTGACCGTGTGATGCATTACAACGGTTTCCTCTCCGCCGAGATCAACGGCAGCCCGGCTCCAGGGTACAGCTCCGGCCAGGCCCAGGCGGCCATGGAGCGGCTGTTGCAGCAGGAACTGCCCAACGGCATGGCTTATGAGTGGACCGAACTGACCTACCAGCAGATTCTCGCCGGCAATACCGCGCTGCTGGTTTTCCCCTTGTGCGTGCTGCTGGCGTTCCTGGTGCTGGCCGCGCAGTACGAGAGCTGGAGCCTGCCGCTGGCGGTGGTGCTGATCGTCCCTATGACCCTGCTGTCGGCCATTGCCGGGGTGCTGCTCACCGGCGGCGACAACAACATCTTCACCCAGATCAGCCTGATCGTGCTGGCGGGGCTCGCGTGCAAGAACGCCATCCTGCTGGTGGAGTTTGCCCGGGAGAAACAGCAGCAGGGCCTGGACTGCGTCAGCGCAGTGCTGAAGGCCTGCCATCTGCGCTTACGCCCGATTCTGATGACGTCCATCGCCTTCATCATGGGCGTGGTGCCTTTGGTGTTGTCCTCCGGCGCCGGCGCCGAGATGCGGCGGGCCATGGGCATCGCGGTGTTCTCGGGGATGGTCGGTGTCACCTTCTTCGGCCTGCTCCTGACGCCGGTGTTCTATGTGTGGCTGCGTCGCCTGGTGGAAAGACGCAGCCAACGGCGCGCCGCCATGAAGAAGGTGCTTTGGGAGGGCAAGGCATGAGTCGCCTGTCATCTCCCGTCAACATCGGCCTGGCCGCGCTCCTGCTGACGGGATGCACGGTTGGGCCGCAGTACAGCCGCCCGACACAGTTGCCCTCTATCGGGCCCTGGGAGGCGGCTGGCAATCCAGTTGAAGCAGCATTTTTGTCGAAGGAGAAGTAGCGTTATGAAAGCTCTCGCAGTTGCCTGTGCTCTGGCAGGCCTGATCAATGCTCTGCCCGCATCGGCGGCAGACACCCCCATTTCAGGTAATGGAGAAACCTCAATGGTCATCAGAAAGAACTATCCCACCTTGCCTGAACCGGCCGGCCCCTACTCCGTTTCGGTTCGTCACAACGGCACCCTGTACCTGTCCGGCATGACCGCATTCGATACACCGGCCCAAGGCAAGGACATCGCCAAGCAGGCCGAAGCCATATTCGAACAGGTCAAGCGCGTCACCCAGGCTGAGGGGATCACTATGCGCGACCTCATCAAGGTGACCATCTTCGTGACCTCCATGGACGAAGTCGGCGCGTTACGTGAAGTCCTGTCGAAGCACTATGACGGCGCCTACCCGGCCAGCTCGCTGGTAAAGGTGGCCGGTTTGTTCTCGCCAGAGGTCAATATCGAGGTCGAAGCGGTATTCGCAATACCTGGCTGAGTTCGGCCACGGAACCTGTGGATGGTCCTCATTGGAGAAGAGACGCCATCCCGGTATAGCCGCCGGTTTTGTAGCAGTAATTGCTATGCCCGGCGTTCACATCGATGGAAACAAGGAGTGGTAGATGTCTGTTTTTTTGGTCACATGGAATCTCAATAAGGAACGCAGCAATTACGATCAGGCTCGTCAAGCATTCATCCAACATCTGGAGCGCTATCAGAATGTTAAGGACCCTGGACTGGAGTCCGTTCGCTGGATCAGCAGCAACGCCACGGCAGCCCAAATCGATGAAGATCTTCGACTTAAACTTGATAGTAATGACCGCATCTTCATCACCAAACTGAACAATAGGGAATATCAAGGTTGGCTTAACAAGGATGTTTGGACCTGGATCGATACACGGCTCTAACGTTGTTCCAGATCCCCTTGCGCCTTATGGGTTGCTAACTTAGATCCTCAGACAGGCGCTCGATTAATCGAGCGCCCTCGATGCGAGGCTCCAGACAGAGCACTGACATCCACATGACTCATTGGCAACGCCCCCAAGACGGTAAGCGGTCAACGCGATGAGCAGCAGTCACAGCGCGGCTTTGCGCATGAAGCTTTGAATTCAGAGCCAAATTAAATCAGATATCCCCTACTTGATAATCATCCCAATCTGCAAGCGTTCGCTCTTAAACTCTTGGCCATGTCTGACAACCGGACTATAAGTTCATGCGTACGCTCAAACGTCCCGACTCCCTCGTCACCCGTGTCGCCAATACCATCCGCCACGAGATCGACTCTGGTCGGCAACCGCCTCAATCACAGTTGCCCACCGAGTTCGAACTGGCGGAACGTCTGAACGTCAGTCGTTCGGTGATTCGCGAGGCGGTATCCCAGCTCAAGGCCGATGGCGTGCTGATCAGTCGCCGGGGTGCCGGGTCATTCGTTTCGGATAAACCGACCGGGACGGTCTTTCGCCTGCCGGAGATCCGGGGCCGACGCTCCGACCTGGAGCAATTGTTTGAAATGCGCCTGTGGGTCGAAGTGCAATCGGCCAGCATCGCGGCGGTCAGACGCTCAGCAGGCGACCTCGAACGCATGAGCAATGCCCTGGACACCATGGACAACGCTTCTTTGGACCTGGCGAAATCTGCCGCTGCGGATGTGGCGTTTCACCGAGCAATCGCTGCCGCATGCAAGAACGAATACTTCCTGGCCTTTCTGGATTTCCTCGGTCAACAACTGGCCGAGGCCCGGCGCGGGGCCTGGGAGAACTCCGCACGCATGATCGGAGGTTCAGAACCGGCGCAGGCGGAACATCTGGCCTTGTTCAAAGCCATTACGCAGCGCGACCCCGAAGCCGCCGCCCGTACTGCCGCAGCGCACCTTGAGGCGTCTGCTCAACGCCTCGGTATCGTTTTACCCAAAGGCACATTCATCACCCGATAGCCGTCCGCGGCCATCCGGGAAGCAATTCTATTGCCTTATATGTCCGACAACCTGACATTAAACGGCAGTCATAAAACAACAGGTGACAGCTTCACCCTCCATCGCTTTCAACCCCCCACAAACCAAAGGAACCTCCGCTTCAACATCCTGATCGCTTCCACATGAAGAGGCTTATATGGACAACTTCTCTCCCGATATCCTGCGCTCCACCGTTCAATGCCTGGCACCGCTGGACAGCCTGGAATCCGCCCGGTTCAAGGTGCCTGAAGGTGCCTGCGATACCCACGCACATGTCGTGGCCCAGGACCCTGGCTACCCTATGGTCGAGGGCCGCAGCTATACCCCGCCACCAGCGCCAGAAGAAAAGTATCTGGCCATGCTTGCTGCCACTGGCATGAGCCGTGGCGTGCTCGTGCAGATCAGTGTGTACGGCTCGGACAACCGCTACATGCTCGAGGTACTCAAGCGCAACCCCGACCGGCTGCGTGGCGTGGCGGTGGTTACGGAGGACGTTTCAGATCAGGAACTGTTGGAGATGCACGCCGCCGGCGTCAGAGGTTTGCGCATCAACGTCCTGTTCGGCGGGGGAACAGGTTTTGATGCTATGGAAACGCTGGCATCGCGTATTGCGCCCCTGGGATGGCACATGCAATTTCTGATGGACCTGCGCCAACTGCCCGAACTGATGCCGCGCATGCAGAAGCTGCCCTGCCCATGCGTCGTCGACCATATGGGACATATGCCCGTATCCCTGGGGCTTGATCACCCGGGCTACCAGGCACTGCTGCACATGGTCACGGCTTACGGCTGGTGGAGCAAACTCTCGGGCGCTTATCGCATCAGCGAATTGTGGCAAGACAACTATCGCGACGTCGTCCCTCTCGCGCAAAAGCTTATCGAAGCCGCACCTGAACGCATGCTCTGGGGCAGTGACTGGCCGCATGTCGCCCTTTCTCGCATGCCCGACACTGGGCGATTGCGCAATCTGCTCGCCATCTGGGCTCCCGATGAGCAGGTACGCAAGCGCATCCTGGTCGATAACCCTGCCCGCCTTTATGGCTTCTGAATAAAAACAAAAAACATTGTCGAGCGCCCACTGAGGGGCGTCGAGACAAGACCAGCAGGAGGCATATCCATGAGTTGGTTCAGCGATCTCAACAAAAAAGAAAAGAGCACCTTCATCTCCGCCTTTGGCGGCTGGGCCTTGGACGCTCTGGACTTCATGATTTTCACTTTTGTCATCGCCACACTGATGAGCCTCTGGCACATCGACAAAGGCCAGGCAGGCATGCTGAGTACCGTCACCCTGCTGTTCTCCGCCGTAGGCGGCTGGGGCGCGGGCATTCTTGCCGACCGCTATGGCAGGGTGCGCATCCTGCAGATCACTATCCTGTGGTTCTCCTTGTGCACGGTGCTGATCGGCTTCGCCCAGAACTTCGAACAGATCTTCGTCCTGCGCGCTTTGCAGGGCCTGGGCTTCGGTGGTGAATGGGCGGTGGGCTCGGTGTTGATGGGGGAAATCGTCCGCTCCGAACACCGAGGGAAAGCCGTAGGCACGGTACAGAGTGGCTGGGCCATCGGCTGGGGCGCGGCGGCGCTGCTTTACACCTTGGCATTTTCGCTGCTCCCCGAGGACTGGGCATGGCGCACGCTGTTCTGGATAGGCGTGATTCCGGCATTGCTGGTGCTCTACATTCGTAAGCATGTGCCCGAACCGGAAGTATTCCAGCGCGCGCAACGTGAGCAGCAATCCAAGGCGCAACGCGTTTCGCCCCTGGTCATCTTCTCGCCGGCATTACTCAAAACAACGCTATTGGCCGCGCTGCTGTGTACTGGCGTACAGGGTGGCTACTACGCCATCACTACATGGCTCCCCACTTTCCTCAAGACCGAGCGACACCTGTCTGTGGTAGGAACGGGCGGCTATCTGATGGTGATCATCCTCGGCTCATTCGTGGGCTATATCTGTGGGGCCTACCTCACCGACAAACTGGGAAGGCGAGCCAACCTGCTGATCTTCGCGCTGCTTTCGAGCGTCACCATCTTCGCCTATACCCAACTTGAACTGAGCAACTCACAAATGCTGTTTCTAGGCTTCCCTCTGGGTTTCGCGGCCTCAGGGATCTTCAGTGGCATGGGGGCGTTCTTGACCGAACTCTATCCTTCGGCGGTGCGCGCCACTGGGCAGGGATTCACCTACAACTTCGGCCGAGGAATCGGTGCGCTGTTTCCCGGCCTTGTGGGCTACCTGAGCCAAACCAGCAGCCTGGCCTCCGCCATCGGAATGTTTGCAGGCGGAGCCTATGGAGTGGTTCTGGTAGTGACCCTGCTGCTGCCGGAAACCAAGGGCAAACAGCTGGATTGATCGATTCCGATGCTAATGCGACGAGACATAGACAGATGGCGTGGACGGCGCAGGCAATACATAGGTCGCCTTCATCCATTCGATCTCCGCCTGGGGCGTTCGGCCGAAGAAGCGTTTGAACTCGCGGCTGAATTGCGAGGCGCTTTCGTAGCCTACGTTGAAGGCCGCCGTCGAAGCGCTCATGGCGTTGCGCAGCATCAGCAGTCGCGCCTGGTGCAAGCGCGTCGACTTCAGGTACTGCATCGGAGAGGCGTTCGTCACGCTGCGAAAGTGCAGGTGAAAGCTGGGTACGCTCATGCTGGCTTCCTGGGCCAGAGACTCCACGTCCAGGCGCTCCTGATAGCAACTGTGGATCTTGCGGATCGCGCGAGTGACCTTGCCGAAGTGCCCCTGGCGATTGAGCGCGACACGCATCGAGCCGCCCTGCTCGCCCGTCAGGATGCGGTAATAGATTTCCCGCACCAGCGACGGCCCGAGTATCTGCGCGTCACCTGGAGTACTCATTGCCTCGAGAAAGCGCAGTGTCGAGGCGCGCAGCAGATCGTCCATTGGCGAGGCATACATCCCCTTGGGCTGGGCGTTGCTTGGCCCGAGGATTTCATCCACTTGCAGCATCAATTCGCTGGCCACCTGCAAGTCGAGACGCATATAGACCGCCAGCATGGGCTCTGCCTCGCTGGCGTCGGTCTCCATGGTGAACGGCACGGGCACCGACACCACCAGGTAATGCTGGGCGTCATAGACGTAGACATCATCCCCCAGATAGCCACGCTTGCGCCCTTGGCACAGGATGACGATGCCAGGGTCATACAAAACCGGAGTGCGGGTCAGAGGCCGGTTCGAACGCAGGAAACGGATATCCTCCAGCAAGCTGAGATTGTAGCCTTCGACCGGAGCCAGCTTTTCCATCAGCTGCACCATGCGCGAGGTCTGTGAGTCGGCCTGATTCATTGACGTCCCCTTGGCTGGCCGTTCAACCATCGGTCGAACGGCTCAGCGCTTCCCATTGATCGATCTCACTGGCCGCCTGCTCCAGCCTGCCGCGCACCAGGCTCAAGGCATCGCTGCCCAGCAGCAGGTGTGCGGGTGGCGTCGGGCTGGCAATGACCTGCAGCATCGCTTGCGCGGCTTTGCGCGGGTCGCCCAGCTGCTTGCCGCTCTTCTCTTCGCGGGCTTTGCGCACCGGATCGAAACTGGCGTCATAGTCGGCAATGCTTCGTGGAGTGCGCTGCATCGAACGACCGGCCCAGTCCGTGCGGAACGAGCCTGGCGCCACGGCGGTCACGAAGATATTGAACGGCCGCAATTCTTTGCTCAGCGTATCGGAGATGCCTTCGAGCGCAAACTTGCTCCCGCAGTAGTAGGCGATACCCGGCATGGTGATGGTGCCGCCCATGGAGGTGATATTGAGAATGTGACCGGCACGCCGCTTGCGAAAATAAGGCAGGAATGCCTTGGTTACCGCGACCGCGCCGAACACATTGACGTCGAACTGGCGACGTAGCTCCTCCAGCGGCGACTCTTCGAAGATGCCCTCATGACCGTAGCCGGCGTTGTTGACCAAGACATCGACCGGGCCATGAGCGGCTTCGACAGCCGAGACCACGCTGTCGATCCGCTCGAAGTCAGTGACATCCAGAATCACCCCATGAGCGTGATCCACGGAAAACGCCTGAAACGCCTGCAAGGCCGCTTCATTACGCACAGTGCCGATAACCCGGTGGCCCGCGGAAAGCGCTTCCTGCGCCAGTGCATTGCCAAAGCCGCTGCTGACACCGGTGATAAATAGGGTTTTTATGCTGTTCATGGCGGGCTCCGATAAGTAGGGATGGGCCATGCTATCTAGCGAAAACCCGGTCACCTATGCCGGTTTGTCTCTGAGCATTGCCTATTCCTATCAGGGCCAATAGTTAAGTGGGGTACGCGTTTAACCACACAACATGTGTTGGCCGTACGTCTCCCTGAAAAACAGTTCAAACAGCGAGCGAATGGAAGGGTCCAACCCCAAACTGAATCAACCCAAGCGGCACCGCCTAAGTTCGGGGTGACAGGAAGCAGTTGGCAGCATAGCGACTCTTTATCGCGAGCCGACCAGCAACAACTAGTAAGCGATACATCTGTTTCATCCCTCTCCGTCATGAAGACATTCACACCTCAAGACAAGAGGGGCAACATAGAGTAAGAACCTAATCCCTACTCTATTTTGCCCCCAAAAAAGGTTAGCTCTCGCACTAGCAGTTGAAGGCTACGAAATAACCTTCGTGGCAAACCGCCCCGATTCGAGAGCGCTCACCGGGAAGAAACCAGCTGTCTTTTTAAACGCCATGTTGTGCACGAAGTTTTTCATGGCATCGGAAGGATCAATAGCCTCCACGTTGAGAGCATCAACAGTGGAGCGAGAGAATGCCACGCTGAGGATTGGCTGCTCCTCCATGTGGCCCGTTGAGCTATTGAGCACGTTGTCCAATGCGGTAACAATCACCAAATCGTCCGGCAGGATTGCCAGAAATTCGCGCCCCACACGCAAAGCGCAGCTGCAGACGTAGTCCTGGTGAAGTTCGTTAAACCGGCCTAAGGGCATTGTCTTGGTCGACAACTTGCCACTCTTAAGCAGGGATTTGACCTCTGTCGGGATCACGTGGGAACCATGAATCGACAACTGGGCCTCCAGGATGCCGTTTTCATGGACAATCATCTGAATGGCTGATCCGAGATGTGAGATTTCTGTTAAGGGCTCGAACGCTTCGATGGCATCAAGCTTCGCCTGATAATCACCCTCCAGGATACGCTTGGCGAGATCTCGCTCCTCCGCCCAATCGGAGTGAGCGACTTTCCACTCTTCCAACTCTGCTTGGTACCGATTCTCGTCCTCCATCTGGGCAGTCCCAATCTTTATGACAAGTGCTTCTCGCTGACGAGCATCTAGCTTAAACAGGCGAGCCCAGAAATTCGGTCGATAGGTTGCGCAGGCATGTGTAGCAGCTTGCTCGAGCATGTCGTTCTTCTGAGGTTTCTTAGGCTCAGACTTGGAGAGAAGTTGCTTCCATTTGATGGGCTCACCACATTCCTTGTGCACGGAGAGGAGAACCTCAAGGTGATTTTCATACACCTCAACTTCGTACGCAGCTTGCTCAAGAGCCTCCATGCGAGAGTACTCTTTGCTTTGCCGCTCCAGTTCACGCTGCCGGCGATGAGCATTGCGCTCAGCTCGTCGTGCTGATGCCTGCAGCGAACGCACAGTCCCCTTCCACCCCATCTCAACTCTCCCTAGTTTGATCAAGTAAATGAAGGGGCCCCTCGCGGCGCGCGCCCCCTCTTACAATGAGTGCTATTAGTATTCGCGTTTTTGGCGAATAGCTTTCTCGATCCTCAATCGACCTGCATGAGCAAGTTTGCTAACACCCGCCTCTTTAGCAACTGCATAGACCAAAGTTTCGCCCTCATGGCCTCTTAGAGCCATCTCCTCAGCAAGAGCAGACAACTCTGGAAGGCAAATCTCAGCAAGCCCTCGAGTAGAGTCATCGTCACCCGCTCTACGGAACACGACACTGGTGTCTGTTTCGAGATGAGCAGGCCAGAAGAAGAAGCCAATCTGCTCTTCCTCGTGAGATCTGAACCGCGAACGAGCGATCTGATCAACGCGATCACGTATACGTGAGCCCGTCCGAACCCAACCATGTGCCCGAGCAATACGCCTCGCTAGCTCGGTGTCCAGTACCGGCCCCTCTTCAGACACTACGTAAGCAATCATCTGCTCCAGAGTGGGCGTATAGCTCGGATCAAAGAAACGATCTGGATCGACACCTTCGACTGCTTGGCTTGGGTCTGTTTCCCTGTATAGGGGATGATTCAGCACAGGGGCAAACGCAACCACTTCTTCAGCAACGCTTACTGTCGCCGCCTTGGCGTATTTCAACTCCGGTAGTGCGCCTTCAAGGTCATTGGCAACGGGGACGGTCTCTTCCGCCACTACAACGCTTACTTGATCTACAACCTCAATTACCTTGGCAACAGCTGCATCTATTTTCAGCCGCTCGGCCTCTTGCGCAGCATCGATGACCGCCTGCTTGGCACGCGATTCAGCCAAGATCTCATTCAAGCGCTGATGAACCTTCTCGGCCGTCCCAACGGCATCAACCCACCAATCCGTTGACCAAATCCGTACGATCTCCCAACCAAGTCCCCGCAGTACGAATTCACGGAGTTTGTCACGATCTCGAGCGGTGGCACTACGGTGATAGGTGGCTCCATCACACTCCACTCCAGCAAGGAACCGACCTGGTGCGTCTGGGTGAACGACCCCCAAGTCAATACGGAACGAAGATACGCCAATCTGCGTGTGTACTTGCCAGCCCTTCTTTGCAAGCGCGGCTGCGACTGCTTCCTCGAACGGGCTATCAAAGCCACCAACACTTCCAAAATTCGCCTCCGCCAGGGCACGAGGGCCACGCTCAGCGAATTCCAGGAAGTGCTTCAAGTCACGCACACCTACCGCCTGTGTGCGAGCCAGATCAATGTGCTCTGGACGTAAGGTCGAGAACACTACCAGCTCCTGACGGGCGCGAGTGATGGCTACGTTCAAACGACGTTCGCCACCGGGACGGTTCATCGGTCCGAAGTTCATGGACAGAACGCCCGCAGCATCTTTCCCGTACGTGGTCGAAAAGTAGATAATGTCTCGCTCATCACCCTGAACGCTTTCCAGGTTCTTGACAAACACCGGTTCAAGCTCGGACTCAGAGAAGTAAGAGTCCAACGAAGGATCCTTCCGGCATGCCTCATCCAGCATGTCCATGATGAGTTTCTGCTGCTCGCCATTGAAGGTTACAACCCCCACGGTTCGCCTGCTTTCACGGAACGTTGGTGACTGAAGACGAGTGATCAGCTCAGCAACCAAAGCTCGTGCTTCAATCAAGTTTGTCCTCGACCCGCCTTTGTCATAGACACCCGCGACAGGGCAAAGCCTTACCGCTTTATCAGCTGTAAACGGCGATGGGAAGGTCACCAACTTAGACTGGTAATAGCGCTGATTCGAGAAGGCAATCAGGCTTTCATGACGACTACGGTAGTGCCAGTTGAGATTACGCATTGGGAGATTCGCACTGATACACTCGTCCAGGATGCTCTCCAAATCAGCCTCAACATCCTCGTCATCAGCAGTCGACTCAGCTCGGTCAAAGAAGGACGTAGGCGGAAGTTGCTTGGGGTCGCCTACCATCACTACCTGACGCCCTCGAGCCATTGCACCGATAGCGTCCCAAACAGGAATCTGAGAGGCCTCATCGAAGATCACGAGGTCAAACGGACTGGAAGCAGGAGGCAGGTATTGGGCGATGGATAGCGGACTCATCAGCAAGCACGGTGTCAGCTTGGTCAGCGCCTCCGGTGCACGATTCATTAGCTCACGCAATGGGATGTGCTTCGTCTTCTTGCCCATCTCGTGACGCAACAGCCCCCATTCCGAAGAACGACTCACGCTGTCTTGGCTTGGAAGATCCGCGCACAAGCGGGCACGAAGCCAATCCTTGGTCAACGCTGTGAACTTATCATCCAATGTCCGGAAATCGCGAATGCGCTGCTCGTGCTCGACGCTGACGAATGTCCGGATCACTTCCTCGTTGTCCACCGTGGTGTTCAGCCACCAGCGAGCATAGTTAACTTCCAGTACGCGACGGACTTTACCTGAGGAGATAGAGCCGGTTTCCATCGCTTGAACAATCGGTGCCAAGCCAACGGCATATGCCTCGTCGCGAACTTTACGCCAGGCACACCATGCCTTGAGTCGTGATTCGGACGAGACAACAACTTCGCAGTTTTGCTTGAGCTCACTCAGACCCAGATCAACTGCTTCGTTGACACCCGACTCAGTAAAGTGCCCTACTGCCATCAAGTGTTCTGACCGGCCGCCTAGCTGCTCAAGCTTCTCGCGAAGACTGACGCCCGCAATAGCAATGGCACCCTCCGGTTCTAGTAGTGCGTTGCCATCCCCCAGCAGAGTTTGAAGCGGCGATTTATAACCAGCGACTTGTTCAGGATTGAGCGCTAGTTTGGCAATCGCGATGGCCAGCCGGCCCTGGAACTCAATCGCCTGTCGAGCAGGCTCGACCTTTGTCTTCAAATCGTTCCAGAGTGGAATAACTTCACGCAGGTCGGCCAGTTCCGACAGGTCTCGCTCAATTGCCGCCCTTTGTTTCAGTAACTCGAAGTCACCTTTCAAGGAAGATCCGCAGCAGCCTTCCTCCACTTGAGGGTGATCGTCAACCAGACGGCCACGCTCCTCAATATCACGTCGTTCAGCTTGGAAGCGTAGCGCTGCGGTCAGCAACTCGGTGTCGGTGTGCAGGCCTTTCCAAAGTTCACCAGTATCAGCACTCAGATCTGCCAGCTCGCCAAGATCAATACCAAGACGAGTGATAGTACGCAGCCGGATGAGTTCTGCCTTCAAAGCTTCACCAAGGTGGCCTTGCTCAATCAGCTGGAACTCCTCATCCACCCAAGTAGCATCATCCTTCTGATGCCTGATGGCCTCCTGCAGCTTGATTGCCGCTGCAAGGTGGGCCGCTTCAGATTTCGCACCGTGCCAAACAGCAACGCACTCATGACCCGGTTCCAGTTCATCAATCGCTCTACGTACCGAGCGGATCTCAGTCCATGTGGTGAGATCCTTACCGACATCTGCTTCATCGGTGGCGGTCTGAGTCGAGGTCATTACACCGGCAATCCGGCGCTTGCCGAACCAAGACTTAGGCCAGAAAGCCTCCTCTGCTTCTTTCCACTCGCGCTGCAGGAGCTCTACATCTAGAGCCTCAATTGCGTCTCCATAGTTAACTGTTAGCTGCTGCTTAAGACCGTCAATCTGACTCAGCATCTCCAACGCTTGGTGAAGTACCTCAGTAGCGGTTTGCGACCAGGTGGGGCCGAGCTCTGCAAAGGTAGCGCGACGTTGCTTCAGAAGGTCGATACCACGCTTGACTTCAGAAACAACGCGGGTAGACCAAATAGGTGAGAGCTTGGCATTGATGTCACGATGCTGTTCGACCCAGGCACAACCGTCACTCAGGCGCTGAGACAATGAGCGGGCATCCGGTCGCAAAGCGAAGCGCCAATCCTGGCCTGCAGCGGTAGGTAGCGCTTGCGAGAGTATCGACAACCCCTCAAGGGTAGAAGGTGTATATGTCGTAGCAGGCAGTCCGGACAACTCAACGAAGCGATCGGCAGATCGCTGTATTTCAAGGACAGCGGGAAGTACATCACGGGCGGCCTGTACGAATTGCTGCTGCCAATGAGGCGACCACTCTGCCTGGCCAACAGCCGATAAGGCGTTGCCAGTTAACTGACCATAACCCACGGCTTGAGCATTGACCTCAAGACGGTCACCCAGCTCTCGGAGCTCGAGTATGGCTTTCTGGTCATGTACGTCAGGGGATGCCCAGCCGAGCGGAGCTACTGGCTCATCAGTACCTGATGTAACCACGCCAATCGCATCGTAAATGGAGTAACCGTTGCGATGCCGACGGTGCAGACGCTCGACGTAAATATTGAGGCTATCTCGAATTGAGGCGAGTCGCTGCGCTTCCACTTCCCACGCGGCAGAGTCGACCTGCCCCTTCGCTTCCCAAGCGGACTGCAATTGAGCCAGGACATCAGTCTTTCGAGCCTTACTGGAGTGAAGCTCGAGGCAGAACTCACCGAGGCCAATCTCACGTAAACGCCTATACACAACATCCAGGGCCGCGATTTTCTCTGACACAAAAAGCACACGCCGCCCCTGGGCTATCGACTGGGCGATCATGTTGGAAATTGTCTGACTCTTGCCGGTACCCGGCGGACCTATAAGAACGAAGTCCTTCCCCTTTGCCGCGCCCATCACTGCAGCAAGCTGGGATGAGTCCGATGGCAGCGGGCAGAACACGTCGGTGGGGCCGTAGTCGCGATCCAGCGACTCAGCTTCGGGGAAAGGAGCGTCAGAGATGAACGAGTCTCGCGGCGTATCGAGCAGGTGCTGGACAACAGGACTCTGCCGAAGGTGCTCTGCGTTCTCGGCAAGATCCTTCCACATGAGATACTTGGCGAAAGAGAACATCGAGAGCACAACGTCCTCACTCAACTCCCATCCAGCGATGTCCTTGATCGCATGACCGACCTTTTTCCAGATGCCTGCGATGTCCAGGCCCGAATCATCCCGCGGCAGCTCGTGCTCTAGCGATCCGAGGCCAAGCTCGAAGTCCTGACGCAACATCTCAATCAGCGTCGGGTTAAAGCGTGGCTCGTCATCGTGCAGCACCATGGTGAAACCGGAACGGGCGCTCTTGCGCTCCAGGGTTACTGGCACTAAGACCAAGGGCGCACGATACCTCTGGCCAGCCCTATCCTCTCGCGTCCAGCTCAGGAAACCGATGGCCAAGAACAAGGTGTTGGAACCACCCTCCTGTAACGCGGTTCGAGAACTTCGATAGAGTTCGGTAAGTCGAACATCCATCTCCGTGGCAGTCAGTGCTACAAACACTTCTTTGCGCTTCAGGGCATCCTCAGCATGACGGCGACGAACATCCTCTCGTTCACGCTGCTCATAGAGCGCACGCTCGCGCGGATCTGCTCCATCCATGAGGTCAGGTCTGGTCAACAGTTTCAATGCCTGTCCACTGGAGAGGATATCCTCCAGGGCTCCGGGATCAGGAGACTCAAGTTTCAGCGCCCGCTTACCCATTTTGAAGTTGAGCAAGTTGTTTCGGAGTGAAAGATCTAGAAGTTTGCGCTGCCACCGACCGAGACGATCTGCCGGGTCAAGCTTGGAAAGATCCTCAATCTGAACCTCTCCGCTATCGTCCGAAATGTCGAGTCCTTCCTCGACCAACAACGATGAGTTTTCATCTGACTCAGCAATAGCTACACGCGCTATCTGTGCCTCTGAACTGGCTAGCGGCTTGATGCGTTGCAAACGAGCACGACGAATATCCAACAGCATTTCAAAGTCGCTTTCAGCGTCTTCAGCTATCTGTTTGCTGCCCTGCTCTACTGCGTATGAGAATGGAGGTATTGGATTGTGAGTAATCAGAGTGGTCTCAAACAGCACAAGCTCTTGGAGCTTCACACGCTTACGCACAGCAGTGACGTCATCCACTAACGTAGTCGTGAACTCTTCAGGCTTGAGCCACAAACCTGCGAACGCATGTCCACGGGTGAAGACGATAACCGGGTTGAGGCCAATTTGCTCCAATGCAGCACAGAAGAGCAGAGTGAGGTCTAGGCAAGTGGCCAAGCCGGAATCGGCAATTTGGCTGGGGCTGCGAACCTTCTGTCCTGACTGTTCGAAGCTCGCTGGCGGTAATGCGTAGTCCAGCTTCATCCGTGCCACTGCCCCCCAGGCTGCCGAAGCCAACTGCCAAGCACGCTTGGGACCATCTTCATAACCATTGAGGGCAGATGACTTATCGCTCAGGCGAAGCAGCTCAGCGGCCTGCTTAAGCAAACGCTCTACAGCTGCATCATTGGGCTGGACGAAAGCAGCGGTCATATCTGGGATATGCCTGAGGCCGCCCCATTGATTCCTGGGAAGAAGATCGACAATTTGCTCAAGCCGAGCAACTTCTTTCCGGCCACCCTCAGTTTCCTTGTCATCGGCCTCAAGAACAAACGTGAAGGTGGACATCTCGGCTTCTGTCAGACGGGTCAACAGAGGACCATCCAGAACCAGATCAAGGCCTGGTATCACTCGAAAGGTGTCAGGAGCGATCTCATCAATTCGCCAAACCTTCGACTTGAATATCTCAGGAGATGAAGTAAGTGTGAGGGTGGCGTTGACGAAGCGATAACTCGTCTCATTCGAAATACGAAGCTCTCGAATCACCGGGATGGCGTTCTGGAAATCTGCGAGGTTCAGCTTCGCCACTAAAGTGGCGAGGATCTTGATCTCTTTGGGCTGTTCTTCGAGGGGAGTGACAGACTGAACGATGTCGTCCATGCGCAACTATCCTTGTCGTAATGCCCAAGGGAGTGCAGGCGAATGCCCGGTCAATTGGGCCCCGCTTGAGCTGATGGCGAGATGATAGCCTGTCTGCTCACAGCCGTAATGGGCCTTTAGTCGCCAATCTCCGCTTCAGCAAGTCAGATACGCTCCAGCGTGGCAAAAGGGAAAGGAGCAAAAAACCTCTGGGTGACTAAGCAAGACCACCGTGGATTATCGAAGGGAAAAGCGTCCTGCTTCAAAATCCGCTCTAGTAAAAAAACACGTCATGCCAAGGCGCGACTTCCAAACAAGTCTTGAACCAAGGGACGCCGAAAAAACAGAACTTAAAACCACTGCTGGCCACTGATGGCCTGACACTAGGCCTCCTGCGCCATGCATCAAGAGTTCCCGCTCATTCGATACACGCCTATATGGGCACACATCAACCTGCCGTTTTCTTACATCTATGTAAGGTGCCTCAGGCCTGTTTTACGTCCGCGCCAGGCAGCTCTATATGAAAGGCTGCTTTGCCATTTGAAGACGTGCACCACATCTTGCCGTCATGCGCTTCGATGATTGATCGAGTGATAGATAAACTCAGCCTGGCGTTGCTTGGGCTTCCTTCTCGTCGCGCCGAATCGACGCGATAAAATCGATCGAACAGCTTTTCAAGGTGCTCAACAGCGATGGGCTCTCCAGGGTTCTCCACCACAACCACTATTGAAGTTCCTTTCTGCTGGATATCGACACGAATGCACTTCCCTTCGGAGGTGTACCGAAGCGCATTCGAGAGCAAATACAGAAACTTGACTGAAGAGTAACCAGCGATGCCTTTCAGAAAGCTGCCGCGAATATTACTTATAGGTAAGGCCACGCCTATGCATCCTCCATGCAGATCCTGGATGCCTGGTTTTGGGCGGGCCGCATTGCACGTATCAGACAAGCGTCAGGACGACGCTCGAATCTTTTGCCGGTTCGGGCAGCGCCCTTGCGAGAAATCCCGCGAAGGCGTTGCCCTTCATCCAAGGTGTACAGGTCAGGGCTCTAGAACTGGTATTGCGCGCGCATGACCATGCCGCTGCCGGTGTCGTCGCCCACGGCATTGCTGATGTTATCGGTACGTGCCTTGACGTAGTTGGCGCTGAGTTTCAGCGCCTCGTTGGCGTACCAGTTGACCCCTAGGGTATGGGCCTTGCCCTCGGTATCGCCGACCTGGCGGGTGGCGGTGCTGACGACCACATTGTCATCCTCGACCTTGATCGAGTCGTAGCGGTAGAACAGCTCCCAGGCGCCCCACTGCTTGTTTTGCGGCTTGATCGTATCGAACCGGGCACCGTCCAGCCTGTAGATGCGCGGCTCCCCGGTCAGGGTGTAGGCCAGTTGCGCATAATAACCCGAGGCCTTTATGTCGCTTTGCGCCGCGTCGGCCTTGAGCGTCCGGCTCAGGTATTCGCCCTGGACGGAAAAAGCGTCCATGGCCCAGGCGCCCTCGACGCCCCAGACCGAATCGTCCGCCCATAAGCCCTGTTGCGCCGTAGTGCCGCCAAACACCGCGCGATTGCCATTGCTACCGGCGTTGTTGCCGCCGTTGGTCTCCACCCCGCGCATGCCCATGCGCGAACGGATACGGGTATCGACGGCGCTGTCCTTGAGGTCGCGATAAGCGAACTGGGCGCCGAGGTGCAGCACATTGCCGGACTCATGCAGCGGCGCGAACACGCCCCGCAGGTTGTAACGCTTGACGCTGTCGCCATCGGTGTCGTTGTTGTTCTCGCTGTACACACTGCCGGACAGATAGGCCATGCCCCCCACCACAGCGTTGGCCTGTAGCCCCATGCCGTTGTTGTCGTTGACCCACTCCGCCAGGTCATAGGACAAATTGCGCTCCATGGCAGTGACCCACTTGGAACTGTTAGCCCTTTCCATGCCGAAGTCGGTATAGAAGCGCCCCACTTTCAGATTCAACGGATTGAAGCCGGTATAGGTCAGGCTACCCTCGTCGAAGTAACCCGTGCTGTCGTTGCCCACGTTACGGGAAAAGTCGTAGTTGATCTGATACTTCCAGTCCCGGTAGAGCGTGCCGCCCAACTCAAGATAGGCCCGGCGAAAGTAAGCCGCATCGGCGGAGTTGCCGTTCCTGGTGTAATAGCCATCGAAGCGTCCATAGTCCGCCTGTACTCGGCCACCCAACTTGAAACTGAACTCCTTGTCAGTGGTTGCCAGTTCCAGACCGCCCTTGGTCTTCAATACGATGTCGGCCCCATCAGTGGTCACGGTGCCGGCCTGGACCGTCGCTGACAGCGATGCGCCGATCAGACTCCAGGCAATACTGTTCCCCAACCCCATATAGAGCTTTTTAATAAACATTCGAGACTCCCGATTTGGCTTTTAGTGTGGCGGCAACCTGTAACAAATAAATTCAATAACTGAATCAGGTTGACCCTGGGCGATCCTGGGAATCTCACATGACACTTTTTGTTTATTAAAAAGATATTTCAATGACAACTAAGCAGACGCAATATTGTTCTTCCTCGCCCCCTCGGAAACACCTGCATCTCACAAAAAAACCGCCTTGCCGTTACCCGGCACCGATATGTCAGAAACATTGCACTTTTAAAAAAGTTCGAACAGGCACTGAAAACGCCCCCTGGCAGCGCCGCTGAAAAATGCTCTCCCCAGGTCGACTCAAAACCACTCTTGCCGATCGTTGAACGTCTGGCGAATCAGCGCCACGAGCGCCTGGACTTCCCCCCGCTTGGCCGACTGCGCATGGGTGCTCAGCCAGGCGCTGCGCTCCATCTTCTGTTGGAACAGCTCAGGGAGCGCGACCAGGTTGTTATCCAGGGCGGTGATGTAGGCAGGCAGTACGCCGACACAGGCACCGCGCCTGATCAGTTCCAGGGCCAGCTCATGGCTGGGCACCTGCGCCACTCCCGCGGGTCGCTGGCGGACCATCCGGTTCCAGGGTTCGAGTGCCGCCACGCTCTGGTACTCACGGACCTGCACCAGCAGGTAATCATCCAGATGCCTGGCCTGGCTGGGTAATGCCGCCTCTCGCGAATAACGCTTGGCGACGCAGGCCTGATAGCCGATTCGGGCCAGGGCGACGGGCGTGGTGGTCGCGAACCCGGGGTCGGGGCGCGGGCTGCCCGGCTCGGCGAGCCAGAGCATGATGTCGACCGGACGCCCCGGATCGCAGGGGCTGGAAGACACATCCAGGTCCAGGCGCACGGCAGCGTTACGCCGCAGAAATGCCAGCAGATCACGCAGGACCAGGTCGTGCAGCAAGGCGTCTGCCACCGCCAGGCGCACCACAGGCACAGGCGCGCGGCCGGCCTTGGGCAAGGACTCATCGAGCTGCGCCGACAACGACGCCTGCAGCCTCTGCCCCTTGAGGGTCAGGCTCAGAATGTTTTGCCGGTAGACGAACAGTGGACCGCCGAGGCGTTCCTCCAGCTGTCGCAGCTGCCTGCGCAACACCGTCGGACTGATATTCAGGCTGCGTGCAGCCTGCTTGAAACACGCACAGCGAGCACTGGTCAGGAAATACTCGGCCACATGCCGGTCAATCAATGCAGTCTCCAATGCTCGCGACTCATCGCACATAGGCTGCACATTCAGCTGCCGTTGGTACGGCATTCCCCGAGGACCTTGTATTCGATGGTGATGAGCTTGCCCGCCGAGTCCTCATAGGTCATGCGCGAAGGCACGACATTGCAGGACTTGATCGGCGGGGTGACGTTGACCACCTTCTTGATATCCAGCTCCGTCTCGTAGGTGTAGTTCTTGACGACCGGCGCCTCCTTGCCCTGCTTCGCCGCATAGGCCGCCATGGCCCGCTCGTTCGCCTGCATGGCCCGCTCGAAAGTGCGGTCGCCGCCACCTTCGGCCATGGCCAGGGACGACAGGGAAAGTACCAAGGCGGCCATACTCAATTTAAATAACTTCATGACTGCTTCCTCGTTCCGGTTAGTTATGACGAGGATAATCAGCCGCCGCTGTCAGGAAGATCACGCGCACATTACTTATATGTAATTAACCTCAAGCCGCCTCTTTCCCAAGTGCAAAACCCATACAAAACAAGACTTCCAGCCGCCACGAAAAACAAATTCAAACCTTCAACCTTACTGATTTGTAATAACCAGGTCATCTCAGCGTTATCTGTTGTTTGCAACTATCGATGTTGACTCCAGCCGTTAACCAGACGGTTCGCGAGTACAACTAACAAGAACGCCCCAGGCGACATATCAGCTGATAGCTGCCCATATCCAGGAGCAAACAACATGCGCACTCAAACCCGTTGGTCCCTGTCCGTGTTTTCCGCGGTACTGGGGCTCGGCCCATTGGCCGTGAACGCGGCGCAGGAGCAGCCCGAAGGTTTTATCGAAGGCAGCCGCCTCGACGTGCTGGCCCGCAACTTCTACTTCAATCGCGACGATCGCAAGGGCCAGTCCAGCCCCTCCGGCAACAGCTATTCGGAAGCCTGGACCCAGGGGTTGATTGGCAAATTCGAATCCGGTTTCACCCAGGGCAGCGTCGGTTTCGGCCTCGATGCCTTTGCCATGTATGGCCTCAAGCTCGACTCCGGCCGCGGTCGCAGCGGCGGCGGTGGATCCTTCGGCGTATTGCCGGAAGACAGCGACAACACGCCCGTCGGCAACTACAGCAAGATCGGCGGCGCAGCGAAAATGCGCCTGCTCGATACGGTGATCAAGGTCGGCGACGTCTTTCCGAAAACCCCGGTGGTGCACTACGGCGACTCGCGCCTACTGCCGGAGAGCTTTCGCGGGACCATCTTCGAAAACACCAGCATCGACGGTCTGAGCATCCAGGGCGGACGCCTGCACAGCATGAGCCAGCCCGACAGCAGTAGCCTGCGCGATGGCTTCGCCACCTTCTATGCCGGCAAGGTCGACTCGCCCTGGGTCGCCTACTTCGGCGGCGACTACAGCCTGAACAAGCACCTCAGCGTCAGCCTCTACAGCAGCCGCCTGAAGGACGCCTGGGACCAGTACTACTTCGGCACCGCCGCCACCTGGCCGGTCTCCGACCAGCTCTCGCTGTTCGCCGGGTTCAACTATTACAAGGCGGTGGACGAAGGCAAGAAGCTGCTCGGCGAGTTCGACAATAACATCTGGAGCGCCAAGGTCGGTGCCACCTATGGCGCCCATACCCTGTCGCTGTCGCACCAGCGCAACAACGGCGACGACGACTTCGACTACCTGCGCCAGTCGGACTCGATCTTCCTCGACAACTCGATCCAGTACAACGACTTCAACTCGCCGAAGGAACGCTCGTGGATGGTCCGCTACGACCTCGACATGCAGCCCCTGGGCATCCCCGGCCTGTCGTTCATGACCCGCTACGGCAAAGGCCGCGACGCCGACTACAGCAATGCCAACGCGGTCTACATGCGTCGCGGTGCGGACGGCAATCCGCTGACCGACCAGCGCCGCTGGGAGCGTGATATCGAAGCCAAGTACGTAGTGCAGGGCGGCAGCCTCAAGGACCTGTCGCTGCGCATCCGCCAGGCGACCATACGCTCCAGCAGCTTCGAGTCGGACCTGGAGGAATTTCGCCTGATCGTCGAGTACCCACTGAGCATTCTTTAATGCCCGCGCCATATCGTGCTCTATCGCCTGGCAAATGGCAGTGTGAATATTTTCAGAGCGTGTCGCAGGCAAAACCAAAGAAAGACTTTTCTTTGGACGAAAAAAAGGACCTCTTTTCAGAGGTCCATTTTAATATTTGGAGCGGGAAACGAGACTCGTATCTGGTGTCCTACCCAAGGAGTAACTCCAAGGCAAACTAATGGATTAACACGGCAGCATCAGAGCATTTGCAACCTGATTTCAGCTTCCACACGGCTGATCATCCTGGCGAACCGCGCCGGAATATGCGCGGTTACCAGTCCCGCCTTCACCACGCCAGGATAGCAACAGACCACGACCTCTTGCTCCGCTTGTTTGAGCAGTAATGTCCATTGCACCGGGGTGCCATCTGCCCATTCCGCCCGGGCCTTGAACAGTGGTGAACCTTCGGCATAGCCGACATGAAAATCGGCCGGCATGGGGCCACCGGGGAAGGTCCGTGCCTGCATGAAACCGAACATCGAATCATGCTGCAGGAGGCTCTGCCGTGCATAAGGCCAGACGTACTGGCGCAGGAAATACTGATCCGCGAAGTGCTGCGACTCGACACCGGCGCTGAAGAACGATTGCGTCAGCTGTTCCAATGGCGGTAGAGCGCCGGCCACCATGCCCCACAGCCCCGCCAGCATCAGCTCGGTATGGGTCGCGCAATCACGCATGCAGTGAAACCTGCAATCACTGTGCAACCACTCCTCGACCGCCTCGGCCTCTCGGGTCGAAATCACCGAGTCAGCGTCCCGGAACAGCACTCGGTGCAGGCGCAGGTCCTGCAGCGCGAGAAACCGCCACATAGGGCCGGGCCAGCCGTGGGCTTGTTCATCGACCTGTATGACTTGCGCTCCCGCTGCGACCAGTCTTTCGAGCACACTCGACGGCACGCTGTCGTCGATATAAAAACGGCATGTCCAGTGCGGATAGATCGTCGGTTGCTCGATCACGTTGAGCACTGCCGTTTCGCAATACTTGGAATCGGCGCCGAATAACGAGAACGCAATGACGTTCTTATCCCGGGTTTGTGTGGAAGGCAAAGGCGGCATTACCGGTGCCGCATGGGGCACCTCCGGCGTCACGCCGAAACGCTGATCCCGCAGTTGCAGGGCCATCAAGCCGTACTTCCTGACGTCCTCCCATTGCCGCAAAGCGCCATGACCATGGGACAAGGCGTCGAACAAGGCAAAACTATGGCCTCCACGCGCCAGTGCCTGTTCGGCATAACCCACTGCCTGCTGCCAGCGTTCAAGCTTCAAGCAGTTGACCGCTGCGTCAGTCCAGGCTTGCGTCAGTCCGGGGGTCATGCGGATTGCCTGCTGGCATACATTGAGCGCCTCTTCGTAGCGCCCTTGCTGATGCAGCGCCTTGGCGCGCTTGCCGGCGGTTTCGACCAGTAACTGCGCCGAATTGCGGATTGCCGGAATACCGGGTTTTCGAGCTTTTTTAGCCATGACAAGGTCCTCGCTGGGCCGCCCCGAAGGCCAGCCCTGCGTACAAATGATGTTGTATGGAACAGGTGAGACTTAGCGTTCGCGCAAGGCTTCGCGAGCCCTGTTGAGCGGTTTGACCAGGTATTCCCAAACCGTCTTGCCACCGGTGTGGATGTCCACGGTGGAGATCATCCCGGGAAAGATCGGGAAGGCTTCGCCACTTTTGTTGAACAGCGAATCGCTTTGGGTGCGGACAAAGACCCGGTAGTAATAGACATCGCGTTTGACATCGTCCTGGATGGTGTCTGGCGAGATGGTCACCACTTCACCCTCCAGGCCACCGTAAATGGCGTAGTCATAGGCGCTGATCTTTACCGTCGCCCGCTGCCCCGGATGCAGGAAGGCGACGTCCCGCGGCGAAATGCGCGCCTCGACCAGCAACTGGTCTTCAATCGGCACGATCACCATCAACCGGCCGTTCGGTGGAACGACACCGCCCACGGTGTTGACCTCGATGTCTTTCACCACGCCGCGCACCGGCGACATCACGGTCAGGCGCGACAGCATGTCGGCACGCCCACGGGTCACCGATTGCTGGGCCTCGACTTCGCCGTTGGCCTTGGCCAGTTCTTCACGCGAACGCACAAGGTATTGGGTGCGCGTATCGTTGGCCTTCATTTCCAGTTCGTTGGCCTGGCGCTTGAGGCGCAGGACTTCAACGTTGCTGGCCGCGCCCATCTTGGCCAGGCGCTCGGTCATCACCAGCTCGCGCCTGACCAGGGTCAGCGCTTCCTGAATGCCCGCCAGGCTCTTGGCCAGGCTGTCTTTACGCGACTTGAACAACGCCGTTTCCGAACGCACCAGGGCCGGATCCTCCATGACATAGTCGGGAAACGTCAGGTCGCTCCCCTCGACCTCCGCCCGCAAGCGGGTGGCCGTTGCCAGGGCGGCACGAGCCCGGGAAGAACTTTCGTCCACCGACGACTTGGAACGTGTGCGGTCCAGTTGCGCAAGCACTTGCCCGGCCTGGACCACATCGCCTTCCTTGACGTTGAGTTGCGCCACAATCCCGCCTTCGAGGGATTGAATGACCTGTTCCCGTGAGCTGGGAATCACTTTCCCGGTGCCGCTGGAGACCTCGTCGAGGGTAAAGCAGTACGCCCAGACCAACAGCAAGGCGAGGCCGGCGAAGGTCAGCCAGATGAACCAGGATGCCCGCGGAAGACGGCTGTGGGCTTCGAACAGGTCCGGACGGGTCAGGCTGAAATTGATCGGGTTCAAGCGATCGGATGAAGGTAATTTGATGTTCATAATCTCTCCCGTTCGGCGATCAGGCAGCGGATGCGCGCGGCTTGCTCATCTGGCCGATGACGATGTGTTTGGTGTCGTCCAGAACCACTCGGCCCTTGTCGACCGCGATGATGCGGTCCACCCACTTGAGGACGGCCGGCCGGTGTGTGGCGACGATCAGCGTGCGACCTTCGAGCCACGGCAGCAGCTTTTCAATCAGGTGCTGTTCGCTGAGTTCGTCGAGCCAGGCGGTCGGCTCGTCCAGCAGCAGCACGCGGGGGTTGCGGATCAACGTACGAGCCAGCAAGAGCATTTGCCGCTGGCCGCCGGACAGGCCCTTGCCACCTTCACGGATCTGGTGATCCAGGCCATCGGGCAGCGACTGCACCAGGGACAGCGCGCCACTCAAGGTCAGGGCCTGAATGATCTCGTCGTCAGTGGCCATGGGTTTACCCATGATGATGTTGTCCCGCAGCGAGCCGAAGAACAGCGAGGCCTGCTGGCTGAGAAAGCCCACATCACGGCGCACGTCATAAGGGTCGATCATCGACAGGTTCAATGAGTCCAGCAGTACGTTTCCTTCCTGGGGGGCCTGCAAGCCGGACAACAGATGCAGCAAGGTCGACTTGCCTGCGCCGTTGCGGCCCAGGATCGCCACTTTCTCGCCGGCCTTGATCGTCAAGCCCGGGATTTCCAGCGATGGCTGCTTCTGCTGCTGCTCGTAGCGGAACTTCACGCCCTCGAAGCGGTAGTCGCCCTGGATCACCGGACGGTGCAACATCTTGCTATGCAGGGGCTGGTCGACCGGGCGCTTCATCAATTCATCCAGGCCTTCACGCGCGACCTTGGCCTGCTGCCAGCGCGACATGACACCGGACAGCTGAGCCAGGGGCGCAATCATCCGCGACGACAGGATCGAGGTACCGATCAAGGCACCCGTGGTCAGGTCGCCACTGATGACCATGAAGCAGCCCACCAGAATCACCAGCACATACACCAGCGATTGCAGCTCCTGGGTCCAGGTCATCAAGGCACCGGTGATGAAGCGCTGGCGCATGCTGATGTCGGCCGAGACCTGATTGAGGTGGTTCCACTGGGTCTGGAAGCGCTGCTCGGCGCGCAGCAGCTTGATGTCTTCGTTGCCTTGGACCGCCTCGATCAGGATCGCATTGCGCAACGACGCTTCGCGCATGCCTTCCTTGGAATACTTGGCCAACCAGCGCTGGGCCAGCAGGCCGGGAATAATCAGCAACGGCAGGATCGCCAGCGGAACCAGGGCCATCATCCCGCCGACGTACCACAGCACACCGAGGAACAGGAAGAAGAACGGCAGGTCCGCCAAGGCATTCACGGTGGTGGACGTGATCAACTCACGCACCTGCTCCAGCTCGCGGATCTGCGAGATGAAGGAGCCGGTGGATTTCGACTGGTCCTGGGTACGGATGCGCAGCGCATGACCGAAGACCCGATCGGAAATCCGCAGGTCGGCGCGCTTGCCGATCTTGTCGGTCAGATGGGTGCGCGACAGACGCATGCAGAACTCGAAGACGATCGCTATGACCACCCCGCCGAACAGCACCCACAGGGTCGGCTCGGACTGGGCCGGAATCACCCGATCGTAGATCTGCATCGAAAACAGCATGGCGGCCAGGGCCAGGACGTTGGCGATCAGCGAGGCCAGCATCACATCGGAGTACCGCCGCCAGTCGTGCAGCGCCAGTTTCCAGAACCAGTTGGCTTCATAAGGTTTGATGTAGTCGTCGACCCGGGCATCCGGCGCCGACACTTCAGGACGCAACAGCAGAACCCGTTGCACTCGCGCGCAGACTTCGTCTACCGGCAAAGCCTGCAGCACACCCTGCTCACCGCTCAAACGCACACCGGCGAACTGGCCGTTGTCGACACTTTCAATGACGCCGACCTGCCCGTTGTCGAACTCAGCCACTACCGGCAGGCGCCAAGGGTCCAGGATGCCTTTGTCGAGCGTCTCGAAGCACAGCGACATACCCATGTCGCGGGCCATTTGCTTGAGCTGTACATCGGCCGGATGGCCGGCTTGCCAGTCGAGCATGACACGCACACGCTCTGCCGAGGTCTCCAGCCGGTAATGCCGGGCCACTTGCAGCATGGCGTCCAACCAGGGGTTCGCTACATCCGTCACAACGGTCGGGGAATCAGCTTTGGGGATAGTGGTCATGATGAGGCTCCCATCAGAGCGAATACGTTGCGCATGTGGCCGGTGGCATTGATGTAGTTCACCTGGGCCAGCCAAAGATCGTGCCGGGAGTTTTCCTGGTCGGTCTGGGCCTGGAAGATTTCCTGTTCGGCGTTCAGCAGATCGAGCAAGGACCGCGTACCCAGCGCCAGGTATTGCTGTTCGTACAGCGCACGGGTATCGACCATGCTTTTGTAGCGGTCACCCAGCACCTTGATCCGGCTCGACAGCCCGGCCATTTGTTCTTGCAAGCGGAACCAGGAGTTCTGGGCTTCGAGCTTGCGGGTATGGATGCGCTCTTCGGCGGCACGGGCTGCCTGGCCCGCTCCGCGAATCCGCGCCGATGGCGCACCGCCGTCAAACAGGCTGTGCTTGACGCTGACGGTCAGGGTGTAGGCGTACTCGTCCCGACCGGTGGGGACATTTCCCAGGTACTTGTCGACGCCCGCGTCCAGAGACACGGTCGGCTTGGCGTTGGCCCGGGCCTGGCTGACCTGCGCCTGGGCGACACTCCATTCGGCTTCGGCCTGCTGCACCCCAATGGTCATTTCCACATTGGGATCAATGGTTGCCAGGGCCTGGACCAAACGATTCTCGGGCACCGCAATCTTGTTGAGCGGCTCCTGGCCAATCAGGGTGCGCAGCTTGCTGCGTTGCTGGCTCAGTTGGGTCTGGCTGGCGAGCAGCGACGCTTCGGCCGCCTCGACCCGCGATTGCGCCTGGATCAGGTCGGCCTGGGTGCTGGCCCCTTCGCTGACCCGGCGCGCAGCCAGTTGCTGCAGTTTTTTCAGTTGGTCTTTTTGCGATTGGGCGGCATTGACCAGCGCTTCGTAGCGACGCACCTCGATCACCGCCTCGGCGGCCTGCAGGGCGATGTCGTCGATCTCGCCCTGCCATTTCACTTGTTGCAGCACGACGTTGGATTCGGCCTCGCTGACAGCTCCGCCAACCTTGCCGAAGTCATACAGCATCTGGCTGGCCGTGAGCGACAGGGCCTGACCGTTGCTGCCAAAACTCTGCCGACCGGAACTGATGCCCACGTCCACTTTTGGCAGGTAACCGGCGCGTGCAACGTCGATGCCTTCACGTTGCTCCTCGAGAACCGACGCCGCATCACGAATCGATGGGTAATGACTGACCGCCAGCGAGACGACTTGCCATAAATCATCCGCTTGTACCGGTGCCTGGTTTGCCGAAGCGAACGGCGCGCGTGCGGCCTTGCCGTCCATTGCCGGCAAGCGGTCATAGGAGAACGGACTACGTTTACCCGTGGTGCCCGGCTGCTTGTATACAGGCTGCGCAGGTACCGATTGAACCGGCCGCAGGGCTGGCTCTGGAGAAGCGCTTACCTGTGTACATTGCGGATTGCAGACGATGTGCTTCTGCGCCTGGGGACGAGGTGATGCATCGGCAATCACCTGTTCGGAAAAGCCCAACAAGGCGATCGACGATACAACAGTGATCAGGCCTGCTTTCCAATATTTGTAACGCATTGTGGTAGACCTCCATGAAGCAAGGTCTCCATGGTAAGAACCCCACACGGCGGGATCTGTAGGGTAAACCCTAAAGCGAAAACAACCTGATAAGGCGCAATGTCCGTCACGGAAAACCTGGGCCAGGCTTGCGATCGGCACTGTTCCTGCAGGTCGGATTTTTGGATGGGCGAAAACAAAAAAACGCAGACGATTGTCTGCGTTTTTCTCATGCCAAACCTTTCCCGGCCGATCCGTCGGCCGGGAAAGGGTCTTTACATCACACCACCAGTTGGTGGTTTTGCAGCAGGGTCAGCAGGTCGGTCTTGACATCGACCAGCGTGGCGATGGAGCTGAAGCCGAACTCGGCCCCGGCACCGTCACGGTCAACGCTGATGACCGTGTCGTTACCCACGACCTCCACCTTCAGGTAGTCCTGCAACCCGGTAGAGGCACTGTCCAGCTTGGTCACGCCCTGGTCCTGATACAGCCCCGCCGTGCCTTTGTAGCCCAGCAGTTCGCTGACATCGATAACATCGGCATTGCCGTCGCTCAGCACATTGCCTACGTGGAAGCTGTAGACCTTATCGCTGCCATTGCCACCGGTGGCATTGCTGGCGTCCAACACCTTGTACAGCAGCGTGTCATTACCGCCATTGCTGAGGTAGATCACATCGTTGCCGGCGCCGCCTTCGATCCGGTTGTTGGCCGAACTGTCGGTGATGCTGTCGGCGTGCGCACTGCCGATGATGCCTTCGATGCTGATCAGGGTGTCGGTCCCCATGCCGATCGCCACACCCGACTCCAGGTTGATCTGCATGGCCAGGGTGGCACGACTGTAGTCGACCACGTCCATGCCCTGGGTCGCGCTCCAGGTCTGAGTGCCGTCCATGGCGGTGTTCCAGCCCCCACCACCGTTGATGGTGTCGTTGCCTTCGGTACCGAAGAAGGTGTCGTTGTAGCCGGTCCCGACCATCCCCGACTCGCCGATGGTGTCGTTGACCGCCGCGGTCGACTCCGCCGTCAGCACATAAGCATCGTGCGCTGCACCGGTCGTCAGCCCGCCCCAGTTCAGGTTCACCGTGCCGTTGACATAGTTCTGCTGATAGGTCGAGGCCCCCACATGGTTGATGGTGCTGTTTTCGGTGCGCAACAGCTGCACCGAGTACGTCTCGCTGGCATCCAGGCCGTAGAAGTTCACCAGGCCCTGGCTGTTGCTCGATGCCGAGGACTGCGGGTTGATGATCTGCGTCGCCACCAGGTCCCCTGCCGAGTTGTACAGCTTGACAGTGTTGCCGTAGAACACGTTCAGACCATTCTTGTCCAGGATACGGACATGCAGGCTGGTGCCGTCGGCCACCACGTTTTCGTTCCTGATCAGGATCGAGGTGGCGGTATCCGCATCCAGGCCGGCACTGGTGCTGCCGGCACGGTACATGATCAGGTCGACCGCGCCGTCCCAGTCATAGTCCACCGCCGTCGCACCGGTGATGTTGTCGTAAGCCGTCGCGCCACTGAGGGACTGCCCCGTGCCGCTCCACACGTTGTCGCCCTGGTTCAGGTACACCGTAGGCGAGCCTGTCTGAGCCGAGCTGTTGGACGCATTGCGACGTGGCACCTCGATAACGTCCATCTGCCCGTCGTGGTTCCAGTCCACGGCGAACGAAGCACCGCCGTCCATGCTGTCGCCAAATTTCAACGACTGCTCGTTCTGGCTCATCCCCAGCCAGTTACCGTTGGCATCGTTGCCAAGGTTGAGGTAGATACGGCTTTCGTCAGTATCGGTTGCACGGTCGTCACCCAGGCTACGGCTGATGAACAGGTCCAGATAACCGTCACCGTTGAAGTCCGCCCAGGTCATGGAGATCGGCAGGTTACTGTTGTCGTCCTTACTGTCACGGCGGAACACACCACCCTGGTTATAGGTAGAGGCGATGCTACCGTCCGCATTGCTCAGTTGGACCGACAAGCCTTTGGTCCAGTCGTAGCCCGAGTGACCGGCCAGCTCCACGGTACCGTTATTGTTGACGTCGACTGCACTGATTTCATGGGCGAAGTTGGTGCCGCCATTTTCCATCGTGTAGTTCAGCGTCCCCTTATCGTTGGTGACCTTGACGTAGGCACTGTCATTGGAGCCGGCGAATGCGAAGTCCAGGTAGCCGTCACCTT